>JAPLJQ010000362.1 GCA_026388495.1 Deltaproteobacteria bacterium
CCGGGTGGATATTCTGATCAACAATGCGGGGATATTGCGTGACAAGAGTTTTATGAAGATGGATCTGGAGGCGTGGCGCGGCGTTTTGGATGTTCATCTCAATGGCGCCTATCATGTAACTCAGCCGGTCTTCCGTGTGATGCGGGAGCAGGGGTATGGGCGGATCGTGATGACGACGTCTGCGGCGGGGCTGTACGGGAATTTTGGTCAGAGCAATTACAGTACGGCGAAGATGGGATTGGTCGGGCTGATGAACACGCTGAAGCTGGAGGGGGAAAAGTACAACATAAAAGTGAATACCGTCGCGCCCATGGCGGCAACACGGCTGACATCGGACGTCCTTCCGCCTGATTTGCAAAAGAAAATGCAGCCTGATTACGTTGCGGGCATTGTGATCTATCTCTGTTCTGAAGCATGTGAAGGTTCCGGGGTCATCATGAATGCGGGAGCGGGTTTCTTCAGCCGGGCGGCGATTCTGACGGGTTCCGGAACGCATCTTGGGGATGGTAAAACCCCCCCGACACCGGAAAATATACGGGATCACTGGGAAAAGATCAACCGGATGGAGGGCGCCGGACTGTTCAATGACGCCGCCACGGCTGTCCTTTCATTCGCCGCGCCGCCGGATTCGGGAAAGAAGGAGCCGCAGAAAAAAAGCTCCTCTCCCGACGTGGAAAAGATTTTCAGAATCATGCCGGAATCGTTCAATGCCGGAGCCGCCGCAGGCATTGATGTGGTCTTTCAGTTTTGTATATCCGGGTCCGGCGGAGGGGACTGGGTCGTGACGGTGAAAGACGGTGCTTGCCGTGTGGACCAGGGAACAGCGGAAAAACCCACGACGACCATCAGAATGACCGATGGGGATTTCATTGCCCTGATCACGGGAAAAATCAGCGGCATGCAGGCCTACACGTCGGGCAAGCTGAAGGTGGAAGG
The DNA here is from genome assembly GCA_026388495.1 of Deltaproteobacteria bacterium. Taxonomy (GTDB): domain Bacteria; phylum Desulfobacterota; class Syntrophia; order Syntrophales; family UBA2185; genus JAPLJQ01. The sequence goes on from JAPLJQ010000362.1 coordinate 937, forward strand.
GGATATGATGAAGGCGCAGCTGATTGAAAAACTGTTTACTCTGAAAAACCTTTGAAAAAGCCTTCTTCCGTGCTCAAAATATATTTTTGGCAATTCAATGGTGGACATACCCGTAAAACAGGAAAAAACATTAAATGTCTTGATGCAGCAGGGGGTAAGAAGGATGGCATCAGGAATAAAGGATAAAGTGGCGATCATCGGTATGGGATGCACCCGGTTCGGAGAGCGATGGGATGCGGGCGCGGAAGAACTCATGGTGGAGGCATTCATGGAATGCCTTGAAGATTCCGGCATAGAGAAAAAAGAGATTCAGGCTGCCTTCCCAATCTGTTGGGCTCCAACGCGGGATCCCTTATCTGGCAATGGTTTCCCAATGCCACGGCGCCGGGTCTTTTTGCCCAGCTCGCTTCCGCCTATGCCGCTAAATACATAATTCCGGAAAAGGAGATCAAGCGGGCCATGGCCCACGTATCGGTGAAGAGCCATGCCAACGGCGCCCTGAACCCGAAAGCCCACCTGAGAAAAGTCTTGACCATGGAGCAGGTCCTGTCGGCGCCTATCATTGCTCATCCTCTGGGACTTTTCGATTGCTGCGGCGTCAGCGACGGTTCCGCTTGCGCCATCGTCACAACGCCGGAAATAACAAAAAAAATGGAGAAGAAGGATTTTGTCACCGTGAAGGCCATCCAAACGAGTGAAGAAAAACGAATCGAGGCTCGGATAACGAGACCCTGAGCGATTTAAAACGTGGAGGGAAGGAAACCGGCCATGGACGTCATCCGGTATAATGAAGAACACCGATAATACAAGCGATTCCTTAATATAACTTCTTGACCATCAGGCAATTTCTTGCCATATTGCTACCAAACATACAATAGGCATAAAAATAGATGTTATGCGTTTGAGGAGATATCAGTGATCCCACTGAATGACTTGCTTCTTTTCGCTGGTGTCGCACTGATACTGGTGCTGACGCCTGGTCCCAACATGATCTACCTGATCTCTCGATCTATTTGTCAGGGTCGTAGCGCGGGCGTCATTTCTCTGTTTGGCGTAATTGCGGGCTTTATCGTTCACGTGCTGGCTGCCGCAATCGGGCTTTCGGCGCTCTTCTTGGCGGTCCCGTTTGCGTATGAAGCACTCAAGTGGGCGGGTGCCCTGTACCTGCTTTGGCTTGCGTGGCAGGCCGTCAGACCGGGAGCGCGCTCACCGTTCGAACCTCAGCTGTTGCCGGACGACACGCCGCGAAAGCTGTTTCTGATGGGCTTCCTGACGAACCTGCTCAACCCGAAAGTGTCTGTCTTCTATATGTCATTGTTCCCCCAGTTCATCGATCCTGACCGCGGATCAGTATTCGGTCAGAGCCTCATTCTCGGCGCGACGCAAATGTCGGTGAGCTTCACGGTTAATCTTCTCATCGCCTTGTCGGCGGCAGGCATCGCGTCTTGGTTCTCGCGCCATCCACTTTGGCTGGCTATGCAGCGCTATGTTATGGGTTGCGTCTTGGTGGCACTGGCAGTGAGGCTGGCCTTTGAGCAACGAAGAAACGCATAACCCGCCAGGACAAACAGCAGTGTTTTTATATAGTAGAATAGGTAAGCATGGAGGACAGGGAAAATGACCACTCAGGAGACGACCGGCGGATATGACCGAGATTTTTGATGACTGGCCGGAAAAGTATGACCGGTGGTTCGAAACGCCCATCGGCAAACTGGTGAAAGAATATGAGAGCAGGCTTATCCTCGAGATGCTCAAACCGGCGCCCGGTGAGCGGACCCTGGACGCCGGATGCGGCACTGGGATGTTCACCCGCGATCTTCTTACCTCCGGCGCTGCCGTTACCGGACTCGATCTCTCCCTCCCCATGCTTCGGCGGGCAGGGAGCAAGGCAGCCGTCCGTCCCTTCCTCATGGTCGGGGGCGATCTGAGAAGGCTTCCCTTTGCCGAAAATTCCTTCGACAAGGTGGTTTCGGTGACCGCCATCGAGTTCATCGAAGATGCGAAGGGAGCTGTGGACGAACTCTTTCGTGTGACCAGGCCGGGTGGAAGGATTGTCGTGGCCAGCCTGAACAGACTGAGCCCCTGGGCAGTCCGCAGGACGGAGAACGCCGGAAAGGGACACGCCCTCTTCAGACACGCCCTCTTCAGGTCGCCCGATGAGATGACAACCCTTGCGCCCACCAACTGTCTGATCAGAACGGCCATCCATTTTCTGAAGCATGATGATCCCCTGCGGGCGCAGGCCATTGAAAAAGACGGACAGGAGAAAGGTCTTGATACGGGGGCATTCCTGGTCGTGTGCTGGGAAAAGCCCCGCGGCGGGTAGAGTAAGATTGAGGTCGGATTCGCATGCCTGGACCCCTGGAAGAATTGAAAATACTTGATTTTACGACCCTTTTGCCTGGGCCATACGCCACCATGGTCCTGGCGGACCTGGGAGCAGACGTCCTCAGGATTATCTCCGGAACTCGTCCCGATCTGGTGGCTTTTTTCCCTCCATTTATCCCCGGAACGGATATCTCTTCCGCCCATGCCTATCTCGGACGGGGCAAACGATGCATAACCCTGAATCTCAAGGACAGCCGCGCAGTACAAATCGTCCACCGGTTGATCGCTGATTACGATATTATCATTGAACAGTTTCGCCCCGGTGTCATGGAAAAATTCGGTCTTGATTATCCCCGGCTTAAAGGCATCAATCCATCCATCATCTATTGTTCTATTACAAGCTACGGACAAACGGGCCCCCTTTGCGCCCGTGCCGGCCACGACATCAATTTTCTGGCCCGGTCCGGCGTCATGTCTTACTCGGGTCGCAAAGAGCACGGCCCCGCGCTTCCGGGCATACAGATAGCCGATATTGCGTCCGGCTCCAACAATGCCATTATCGGAATTCTCTCTGCCGTCATTCACCGGAAAAGAACGGGTAGGGGACAGCATATCGATGTTTCCATGACCGACGGCATGATGGCTTTCAATGCCGTGTTCGCAGCCTCTTATCTGGTTGGCGGCAAGGAACCCGGGCCCGAGGGAACCCTCCTCAACGGCGGTTCTCTCTACGATTTCTATGAAACGAAAGATGGCCGATATATCAGTGTAGGCAGCATCGAACCTCCGTTCTTTGCCGAATTCTGCCGGGTGATCGACTGTCCGGAACTGATCCCCGGAGGGATTGAGCCGCCGGATGTGGAACCTGCCAAACGGAAAATCCGTGAGGCCATTCGTGCCAGGACGCGGGACGAGTGGGTGGAGCTGTTCCGCCATGTCGATGCATGCGTTGAACCCGTCCTTTCCCTGTCTGAGTCCCTGAATGATGACCACGCCAGGGAACGGCGCCTTGTGGTGGACGTCCGGCTTCCCGATGGAGGATCGGTGCGTCAGCCCGCAAATCCCGTTAAATTTACC
>JAPLJQ010000424.1 GCA_026388495.1 Deltaproteobacteria bacterium
CGGGCGGGGAAGAGTACCGGGAGAGGTCGCTGGCCTTGCACGGTCTGATCTGCGGCCGTTGCGGCCGGGATTTTGACGCCGTGCACCGCCACCTCCTGACGGTGCATCACAAGGACGGCAATCACCGCAACAACCCGCCGGACGGAAGCAACTGGGAAAATCTCTGCGCCTACTGCCATGAGGATATCCACAGCCGGGGACTCCTCGGGGATTATCTGGAGGGGACAACGGCATCGCGCGATCAGGCCTTCGTCTATCGGGACGAAACCGCTACGAAAGGGAAAGGGTTGATGACCCTTGGCGATCAACTGAAACGCGCCCTGGAAATAAAAAAACAACGGCGGTGATCAGGAGATCTGCGCCTGCTTTATGGTTGTTTGATAACTTGATAATTCCCCGCAGCTTGCTGTAGGGTCATTCATTCCTCATTAAGCTCGGCAAAACCGGCATAGTAATCGAGAACCTCAGGATTTCTCAATGCATCCTTGTTCAAAACGGGCTGGCACTGGATAACTTTTTTTACTGCAAGCTCGACCTTTTTCATGTTAAGAGTATACGGTATATCAGGTACGCTTAATATCTTGGCAGGCACATGCCTTGGAGTGGCATTGATCCGTATAATGTTCTTAATCTTCTTTTTAACATCCTCAGTTAACTCGTAACCTTTTGCCATTTTAACAAACAAAACAACACGCACATCATTTTTCCAATCCTGGCCCACCACAACGCTGTCCTCAATCTCATCGAGCTGCTCCATCTGACGGTATATTTCAGAGGTCCCAATTCTCACTCCACCCGGATTGAGAGTGGAGTCCGACCTACCATATACGATGACACCACCACGATCATTAATTTCAATAAAATCCCCATGCCTCCAGACATTCGGATAAACATCAAAATATGCCCCGTGGTATTTCTTTCCTTTAGGATCATCCCAGAAATAAATAGGCATGGACGGGAACGGTCTTGTGCATACCAGTTCACCCTGTTGCCCCACCACAGGTCTGCCTCCATCGTCCCAGGCTTCCACCTTCATGCCCAGCCCCCTGCACTGTATTTCTCCGGCATAAACCGGACCCATAGGATTTCCGGCAGCAAAAGTTGCGTTGAGATCCGATCCTCCGGTAATGGAGGCAAGAAGCAAATCGGCCTTAACTTCCCTGTAAATATACTCGTAATTTTCCACACTCAGCGGAGATCCTGTGGAAAGCATGGTCTTCAGTGGCGTAAGATCATATTTTTTACCGGGTATTACATTGGCATTCTGAAGAGCGGCGATGTATCCTGCGCTAGTTCCGAAAATTGTAATTTTTTCATCTTGGGACATTTCCCAGAGAACTTCTGGATCAGGATAAAACGGACTGCCATCATACAAAACAAGTGTGGCGCCGACAAACAGGGAAGTGGTCAACCAGTTCCACATCATCCAGCCACAGGTTGTAAAATAGAAAATAGTATCTTCGCGATTTAAATCGGTGGCAAGGATAAGGTCTTTCAATTGTTGAATGAGAACCCCACCTGCGCTTTGAACCATACACTTGGGAAGGCCGGTTGTACCGGAAGAGTACATGATAAAAAGAGGATGGTCAAAGGGAAGCTGGGCGAAATCTAAATCAAGATCCGAGGCTAAAGACTTGAAATCCTCGTAATAGACTGCGTTGGGTACGTTGCTGATATCAGGATTCGCCTCTGTGTACGGCACCACCACAACCTTTTCTACGGAAGGGAGTTGTTTTAAAATATCTGAAATCCTTTCCAATGAATCGATCTTTTCCCCCTTGAAGTAGTACCCGTCGGCTGTAAATAAGATTCTGGGCTGTATCTGCCCGAATCGATCCAACACACCCTTAATTCCGAAATCAGGAGAACATGAAGACCAGGTTGCCCCAACGCTGGTTGCCGCCAGCATGGCGATAATCGTCTGCGGCATGTTAGGCATGAACCCGACCATACGGTCACCTTCCCGAACACCGGCATCTTTCAGTGATCTGGCCACCTGAGCGACTTCTTTATACAATTCAGCATAAGTCATCTTGACAGACGCCTGGGCCTCTCCCTTAAAGATCAGGGCCACATGGTCGTCTCTGTAGCGAAGGAGGTTTTCCGCAAAATTAAGGCGGGCGCCGGTAAACCATTTAGCTCCAGGCATCTTCTGCGGATCGTCTATCACTTCCGTATAAGGGGCTGATACCTTGATATCCGCGAATTCCCACATGGAGGACCAGAAATCCGATATATTATCTATTGACCAACGGTAAAGGGTGTCATATTCAGTAAAATTCTGTTCATGCTTTTTATTAATAAAATCCATGAATCGCTTAAGATTGGTGTTGCTAATTCTTTCCTGTGAAGGTTTCCATAACAGTTTGGCCATGCGCTGTCCTCCTTAGAAATCGTTATTGACTCATGCCAATTCTAAACTCGATCGGCCTTGTCCACTGAGAAATCTTGTGAATCGACCCCATTTCCTCTGTGTGACGGCATAACCCCAGGCAAAACGGGATTAGCTTACTTCCGCTATTTCTGCGGGAATTTAAACAGTTCAATTACAAAATCGAGATCATCTTCGGTTGCAAAATGAGCAAATCTTATGCCCTTCCAGTTGCCGCTCGACAGGACTTTTTGCCCTTTTGTTTTCAGATCCGCCACGGCGTGGTCATAATCTTTTACCCCGAAGGCAATGTGGTGCAGTCCCGGGCCTTTTTCCTTCAGAAATTCAGAGTAAATGCTCTTGTCATCAAGGGGCTGGACAAGCTCCCATTCCAAATCGCCAATGTCACACATCGCCACCTTGTAGGCAAAATCAGTCACATCATCATA
>JAPLJQ010000376.1 GCA_026388495.1 Deltaproteobacteria bacterium
TACGATAAACTGGAAGACGGCACATATGCGGGACGTATTCCGGCATGCAATGGTGTTATCGCCTTTGGTTCCTCTTTGCGTGAATGTGAGGATGAACTGCACTCTACGCTTGAAGACTGGATACTGGTTGGCTTGAAGCTTGGACATCCGCTGCCTGTTATTTCAAAAATTGACCTGAATAAAATTATGAACGTTTTATCAAACAGGACTTATAATAATGCCCATTTATGAATTTGAATGCAGCGCTTGCAGCCATATCTTTGAACGGCTTATGAAGGTCGGGGAAAGTTACGACAGCCTGGCCTGTCCGGAATGCAGCGCTGAAAAACCAAAAAAGTTGATCGGTTCGTGCAGCTTCCACAGCCGGGAAAGATACGAAGAAGGCTTGGCAAGAAGAATGTCCGCCCGCGCACAGCAAAAATAATCCCAAACCCCAAAACGAAAATGGAGCAGCATTCCCTATCGACAGGATTCATGGCAATACCACCGGACTGAAGCCGGAACAGATCAGGCGACTTTCGCATCTCTATCGCCGCCGTGTTCCTCCGGAACAGATCATCACCCATGAGCTGGCCAGGCAGATCACCGATCTTTCCCGTGAAATCAACCGCCAGATCGGTATTCTCATCAGCCGGAGAGGGGAGATTACCTGTGTCATCGCAGGCTCCCACAAAGACATTCTCATCCCCGACCTTGACAGATTCCGCGCCGCATCAACGCGATTCAGGGGATTGCGCCTGATCCACACCCATCTGAGCGGCGAAGGTCTTACCACCGACGATCTGACCGATCTGGCATTGCTCCGCCTCGATCTTGTCTGCGCCATCGAGACCGGCGAAGACGGCCTTCCCGGCTATGCCCATACAGCCCATCTCATCCCGGAAAATCCGGAAGGAAAATACTGGTCCATCTCCAAACCCACCCGACCGTCAGAAATGGACCTCAATTTCACGCACTTTATCCAGGCGCTGGAAAGCGAATTTGCGAAAAAACAAAAGACCCGCAAGGTGGATTCCATCGACCGGGCAATTCTTATCCGGGTGGAAACCAATCCCCTCCATGACAGCGCAAGTTCCCTCCATGAACTGAAAGAACTTGCCCGGTCCTGCGGCGTCGAAGTCTTCGACACCGTCATCCAACACCGGGGGGAGGCGGATCCCCGGTTTCTCCTCGGCAAGGGGAAACTTTCCGACCTGGTCATCAGGGCTATGCAGATAGGGGCCAATATCCTGATCTTTGACCATGAGTTGACTCCCGCCCAGGTTCGGTCCATTTCCGAATTCACAGAAATGAAAGTGATTGACCGCACCCAGGTCATTCTCGATATTTTTGCCCGGCGGGCCCACAGCCGGGAAGGACAATTACAGGTGGAACTCGCCCAGTTGAAATACCTTCTCCCCAGGCTGGCCATAAAAAACACGGCCATGTCGCGCCTTACCGGCGGCATCGGCGGAACAGGCCCCGGCGAGACAAAACTTGAAATCAACCGGCGACGGGTAAGGGAAAAGATTCACCGCCTCGAAGGAGAACTCCGGTCTATCGAAAAGGCAAGAAGCCAGCGCCGGGTGAAGCGGGAGAGAAGGGGGCTCCCGATCATCTCGATCGTGGGCTATACAAATGCCGGGAAATCTACGCTCTTGAATACCCTGACAAAAAGCCATGTCTTCACAGAGAACCGTCTCTTTGCCACCCTTGACCCAAAAAGCTCCAGGCTCCGTTTCCCGAGGGATACGGAAGCGATCATCACCGATACGGTCGGCTTCATCCGGGATCTTCCGAAGGATCTTTTTGCCGCCTTCCGGGCAACCCTTGACGAACTCCAGGAAGCGGACGTCCTCCTCCACGTCATTGATGTGAGCAATCCCGCTTTTGAAAACCATATCACCGCCGTCGAAAAGATCCTGGAGGATCTCGATATCATCGGAAAACCAACGATTCGTGTCTTTAACAAGGAAGACAATGTCCCCGACAAGGATCTCCTGGCCGCCCTCTGTCAGCGATTTGGCGCTCTTGCCGTATCGGCACTGAATCCCGGCAGCCTTCCTCCTCTCCTGAAAAAGCTGGAAACCCTGATAAAATAGCCCTTTATTTTCCGGGGATTGTTCTGATATAGTGCAGGCAATCCGCTTACCCGTGCCGGAGCGCCAAAAAACTGATGACAGTGATGGTGTAACGTTCCCATGTTCAACAATAAAAAAGTGATTGTTGTGATGCCCGCCTACAACGCCGTCAAAACCCTCCGGAGAACCTACGACGAGGTGATGGATCAGGGCATTGTTGATCTCGTCATCGTGGTCGATGATGGAAGCCGTGATGAAACCGTCACCGTTGCCCGAACCTTACCCTGCACAAGGCTCTGCGTCCATCCGAGTAATCGCGGATATGGAGCAAATCAGAAAACCTGTTACAAACTGGCCATTGAAGAGGGAGGAGACATTATCATTATGGTTCATCCCGATTATCAGTACACACCGAAACTCATACCGGCCATGTCATCCATGATAGGAAATAATCTTTACCATTGCGTGCTTGGTTCAAGGATTCTCGGCGGATATGCCCTGGAAGGAGGCATGCCAGTATGGAAATACGCGGCCAATCGAATGCTTACGTTTGCGGAGAATTTACTGCTCGGCGCAAAACTTTCCGAGTATCACACGGGATACCGCGCCTTTTCGAGGGAACTTCTGGAAAAACTGCCTCTTGATTCGAATTCCGATGATTTTGTCTTTGACAACCAGATGCTGGCCCAGATTTTGTGGTATGGCTATACCATTGCCGAGGTCAGTTGCCCGACCCAATACGCTGCCGACTCTTCATCGATTAATTTTCACCGGAGCGTCAAATATGGTATCGGTTGTATCCTGACAGCGTTGTCGTTTCGTCTGACAAAGATGAATCTCATCAGATCAAGGCTATTCATCAATCATGCTTAAGGCACTTAACTCCCACCGTGAACTCTTAATTTGCCTTTTACTCATTGTAACAACCCTTGCTGTCTTCTGGCCTGTAAAGAATCATGATTTTATAAACTATGATGACACCCTGTATATTACTAAAAACTCCCATGTGCAGGGCGGATTAACCTTCTCAGGCCTGAAATGGGCATTCACTTCCACCCTCACCGGCAACTGGCATCCGCTTACGTGGCTTTCTCACATGCTGGACTGTCAGTTGTTTGGATTAAAACCAGGGTGGCATCATTTGATGAATCTCTTCTTTCACATCGCCAGCACCTTGTTGCTCTTTCTTGTTCTGCACCGCATGACGAAGGCGCTCTGGCAATGTGCCTTCGTGGCTGCTCTCTTTGCATTGCATCCTCTTCATGTGGAATCCGTTGCCTGGGTGGCTGAACGAAAAGACGTTCTCTCCACCTTCTTCTGGATGCTCACCATAGGGGCTTATGTCTATTATGTTGAGCATCCACGACCGCTGAGATATGTAATTACCCTTATATTTTTCGCCCTCGGATTGATGGCAAAACCCATGCTTGTCACCCTGCCCTTTGTCCTGCTCCTCCTGGATTACTGGCCCCTTAATCGCTTCTCATTCCATAAGGCGGATCCAGAAATCCATGCAGAGGCTCTTAAACCTGCGGCTCCCGCAAAGAAAAAAGTGCAGGCAAAAAACCCCAGTGATTCACTTTATGAATGGACATCGATTCGCCCTCTAATATGGGAAAAGGTTCCTTTCTTTGCTTTGACAACTATTTTCAGTGTCCTGGCATACCTCACCCAGCAAAAAGAAGGCGCCATGGCAGCCTTAAAGGTAATACCATTCGATATCCGTGTTACAAACGCCCTCGTTTCCTATGTATCGTACCTCGGTAAAATGATATGGCCTCAAGACCTCGCAGTTTTCTACCCTCACCCGGGCATGTTACCCCCCTGGCAAGTTTTTGGAGCGGCTGCCCTCCTTTTGATTGTCACTTTCCCGATCATATGGACAGCAAGACGATTTCCTTACCTCCTTGTCGGATGGTTGTGGTATCTGGGTACTCTTGTGCCTGTTATCGGGATCGTACAGGTAGGACAACAGGCCATGGCAGACCGCTATACCTATGTCACTCTTGTCGGGCTTTTCATCATGGCTGCCTGGGGTCTTCCTCCGCTCGTTAAGAAAAATCGCCATCAAAAGGTTTTTCTCGGTGCATCAGCAGGTTTTGTTCTCGTAGCGCTCACATTTGTGACATGGACACAGGTTCGATATTGGCAAAACAGCATAACCTTATTTGAGCACGCACTTGATGTAACAAAGAATAATCATGTTTCCCATGACCGTCTGGGAAGTGCTTTGGATGATCAGGGTCGGATTGACGAAGCCATTGGTCATTATTCGGAGTCGCTGCGGATCAATCCAAATCAAGCGCCGGTATACAATAACCTTGGTGTTGCTCTCAAATCACAGGGAAAGACCGGAGAGGCCATTTTACAGTTCAAGGAAGCACTCAAGATCAGCCCCAACGACGTAACGGCACTTTTTAACCTGGGATGTATCATGACTTCGCAAGGTAAGACACATGCGGCGATGAGCTTTTTTCAGAAGGCTCTTGATGTTGATCCTGACGACTTGGAATCTCATGTTATGTTGGGAAATGCTCTGGCCTTCGGCGGAAAACCCGATGAGGCGCTGGTTCATTATTCAAAAGCGCTTGAGATTAAACGTGACTATGCGGAAATACACTATAACATGGGCGTTATTCTTGCTTCCAAGGAAAGCGTCCATGAGGCCGTTTATCATTTTCGTGAAGTCCTTCGGATAGAACCAGACCATGCAATGGCGCACAACAATTTGGGGAGCCTTTTGGCATTGAAAGGCGAAATAAAGGAGGCCATCCACCATTTTCAGGAAGCAGTCCGTATTCAACCCACCAATAAAATGGCGAAAGATAATCTTAATCAAGCCCTTGCTCAACAGCAGAAATCCAGGTGAGTTGACTTTTTATCTGTAAAAGGTCATGCATTTATCAATGATAATGCTGATAATCTCTACTGTCTCGTCAATCAAGAAATGTCATTTCGACCGCAGGGAGAAATCTAAGATTTCTCAGTCGTTATGACTCCTTCGAAATGACAGAGTATCGTTGACATGACACTACGGTTTTTTCGATTCATCAACGATGCGATTGAGGAAGGCCTTTGCTGTTTTATCATCCGGATTCAGACGCAACACCTCCCTGAATTGATCTGCGGCCTGATCATGTTTCCCATACATGAACAAGACGCTTGCCAGCATGCCATGTGCATTCACCACACCGGGTCCGAGTTGGACGGCTTTGTTTAAATACCGGATTGCATCATCAAACTTGCCTTGTGTGGCCAGGGCAGCGCCATAATTTATATACGCAGGAGTCATATTGGGGTTAAACTGTAATGCCGTTGTGAAATGAGAGATGGCCTCTTCGGTCTTTCCCTGCCGAAGCAGCTCATTGCCTAAATTGGCGTGA
>JAPLJQ010000106.1 GCA_026388495.1 Deltaproteobacteria bacterium
CATTATAAGCTCCAGCCTGGTTCTGGAACCGGTGCGGACCTCGTCACCCCCCCGGAGGGTATCTCTCACCTTCAGGGTGCGCCACGTCTTCTTCCCTCCGGGAAGTACCTGCGCCGATCCATCGAGCTTATTTACCTTCGCTTCCCCCGTTCCGATCTTCAACTCCATCAGTCTCTTCGCGTGCACCCGGTCAGCGCCGATAAAGATCAAGGAAAATATGAATAAAATTATGACGGTTTTTTTCATTGCCATATCCTCACTTTTTGCAATCTGGTCAATTAACAAAAACTATTGCAGACTCAGGCGGTAACCTGCGTCACCTGAGAAACCCGCAAACTGCGGCTTACGGCTGCGTCCCATAAGAATCATCAAACATCGGGACCATCGGGAAGGGTGTCCAGGGCCTTGTCCACCATTTCCTGGATGGTCGTTTCATAAACCTGTTGCGATGCCATTTCAAGCTGTTTTTTTGAAAACCCGAAATTCCGTTTGACCTTGCCATAGCGGGTGCTCCAGAGCGTCTCACCCGTCTTTGCACTCCTGAGTTCAAAGGTCATGGATATCTCTGTCGCAGCGTAAAAAAGGATATACGACGTTTTGCATCGGATCAGGCTGCCGTAGAGAACCGCGTTGACACCCAGGAGGTCTCCAATACTCTTCGGCGGAACACTTCCATCCTTGAAATCCGTCGTTGTTCCATAGATCACAGAAAGCTTTTCATCGATAACAGCGGGCGGAATCTTCGGATAACCCTTGAAATAAAGCTCTCTTATCACCGTTTCCCGAACCATATGACCGACATTTGGATCGGTCGAACAGTTCTTAACGGGCATCACGGCAATCAGTCTTGTACCCCTTTTAGCATAATCCGGAGCCAGCAGGTGGGGGATTTTCGATGCGCACCCGATGATCACGAGCAAAACGAGCATCGATATAATCCATTGTCTCAGATATCTGCGTTGTTTCATCCTTTTAGTTTTTCGATCTCCTCTCTGATGACCCGCTCAGCGATATCCGGAATAATTTCTCTTGCCACCCTTTCGGCAATCTCCGCAACCCTTCTCGCGACGTCATCACGAGAGCCCTCGTCCACGGCATCCGTAAGGTCAAAAACTTTTTCATCGGGGTTTGTGACCCTCTCATAGACCCGCCCGTCAATCACAATGATTTCCCGGTCTTCTTTATTGCCGGGACCGTTATTGTCTTCGATAACGTCGAGAAGATCATAAATTCTGTCATCCTGCCTCAGCAGACGTCCGTCTATCAACATGCCTTTATCGTCATCCTTCCCGACTGCCTGACTCCCGTCACTCCGGAGCATCCCGACCAACTGTTTTGATATCGCATCCATCGTGAGATCTGCCTTAACTTTATGCCTGATCCGTTTCCGAACATACAGCCGCAGACTGCAATCGCAGCCTCAGCCTGCCCTGTAATCACATATATTGCAGCAGCGGGCCATAGCCCACGCTGTTTTATTACCGTTTAACCCTTCAATTGCGTGAGTTATCACACCTCATCAAACAGTTCAAGGAAATAGTATATTGATGACCCGGTACACCTTTTTTTTTGGCATTCCCATCTCCGTGGCGAGTTTGGCAATGATGTCCCGCCGCGAGAGATCGGCATCTTTTCTCAACAGTTCAAACCGGTCGCAGATTTCTTCATCAGAATAATCCGTCAAAATTTTTTCTTTACCGGCAACGACGAGGGTCACTTCTCCCTTGATCCCCCTTCCCTGCAATTTGGCCAGCACCTGCGGGATGCTCCCCCGAAGCACCTCTTCGAAGACCTTCGTCATCTCTCTTGACACAACGATATCCCTGTCGCCGAAAACGCTCTCCATCTCTTGCAAGGTCGCCAGGAGACGCCTGGGAGATTCGTAAAAAACGACCGTCTTTTGCTCACATTCAATAGACTCTAAAAATTCTTTTCGCTTCCCCGGTTTCGAAGGAAGGAAGCCATAGAAAATAAAAGCGTCCATGGGAAGGCCGGAAACGCTCAACGCCGCGATGACAGCCGATACTCCCGGTACGGGGATAATCCGGATATTATTTTCAATGGCGCGGCGAATCAGAATGTATCCGGGATCGGATATGCCCGGCGTCCCTGCATCGGATACATAGGCCACATCCAGCCCTTCCTTCAATTTAGCAATCAGAAAAGTGCTTTTCCAGCGCTCGTTCTGATCGTAAAGGCTGGTCAGCGGCGTTTGAATGTCATATGCCCGAAGAAGTTTTTTCGTCCTCCGGGTGTCTTCCGCTGCGATCATATGTACTTCTTTAAGAATCCTGACTGCCCGGAGCGTCACGTCCTCCAGGTTACCGATGGGGGTTGCCACGA
>JAPLJQ010000248.1 GCA_026388495.1 Deltaproteobacteria bacterium
CGGGAGCTTCGGGTAGGCTACCCGGAAGTTATTTACTGCCCTGGTAAAACGACGGAGCAGATAAAAACCATTGTTCAAGCCATGATGGAGAGACATACGAATATCCTGGCGACAAAGGCAAGCGAAGAGGTGTTTTCCGAAATCCGGAAAATCTGCCCGGACGCCGTCTATCATTCACTGGCCAAAGCCGTCACCATCATGAAAAACGAGATCGTAGCGCCGGACGGCTATATCGCCGTTGTAACCGCCGGAACAGCCGATCTTCCCATCGCCGATGAGGCGGTCGTCACGGCGGAGTTTTGCGGCAATCGCGTTCAAAAAATCGTCGATGTAGGCGTAGCAGGGATCCACCGGCTTTTCGACAAACTGGATGTCATCAGGGGAGCGAGGGTGATCATCGTTGTTGCCGGAATGGAAGGGGCACTTCCCAGCATTGTCGGCGGTCTTGTGGATAAACCGGTTATTGCCGTTCCGACCAGCGTCGGTTACGGTGCGAGTTTCCAGGGACTCGCTGCCCTGTTGACCATGCTCAACAGTTGCGCCGCCGGTGTCTGTGTGGTGAACATCGACAACGGTTTCGGAGCGGGATACATGGCAAGCATGATCAACAGGCTGCGCTAATCCTTAAGCGTGTTTACAACCTCATTCATGCTTCCCGTCCTGTAACCCTTGAGGTCAAGGGTTACATATACAAATCCGAGCCGCTTGAACGTTTCGTAAACCTTATCCATCAGCGCGGTATCAAAAAACCTGCTCCGTTCATGGGGAGACACTTCTATTCTCGCCGTATCGCCATGATGACGGACTCTCACCTGTTTGAAGCCTGAATCGATCAGAAACTGCTCCGCCTCATCCACGGCTTGAAGTCGTTCCTTTGTTATTTTGTGCCCATAAGGGAACCGCGAAGACAGGCACGCGAACGCCGGTTTATCCCAGGTGGGCAGGGACATTTCCCTGGATAAGTGCCGGATGTCATCTTTCCTCATGCAGGCTTCCTTCAAAGGGCTGATAACGCCCAACTCCGTCAGAGCCTGCATTCCGGGTCGGTAATCGCCGGCGTCGTCCATGTTGGTTCCGTCAAGCACATAATTGATGCCGCTTTTGCGGGCAACGTCCCATATCCTGGAAAACAGGCCTTTCTTGCAGAGATAACACCTGTTGACAGGGTTTTCCGAAAAACCTTCTATTTCGAGTTCTTCCGAAGTAATCACAACGTGCCTGATGCCCTTCTTCCATACGAAATCAACCGCCTCCCGGAACTCTCTTTCCGGGTATGCAGACGACCGGGCCGTCACGGCGATAACGTTTTCTTGCAGCACATCATGGGCTACGTTCAGAAGGAAAGTGCTGTCAACCCCTCCTGAATAGGCCACGGCAACGCTTTCCATCTGCCGGAGACGATTCTGTAAAATGGTTAACTTATCCCGAAGTTCCATACATCAACTATGCAAGGACGGCTTTCGAAAACGTCTCGAAACCCACTTTGTCGATCACCTCCCCCATTCTCTGGCGGGGAGCAGCGTTCGATTTATAGAATGCGATGATCTTTTCTATAAGAATCAGGGCTTGTTCTGCTGTCAGATCCCTGGCGATTTCCTGGGACAGTCTGGGTCTGGAGCCCCCGTTGCCGCCGACAAGCATTCGAAAGCCCTTGGGGAATCCCACGAGGCCGATATCCTTGATGCACGTTTCGGCGCACTGGTTGGCACAGCCGCTGACGCCGAACTTCAATTTTCCCGGCACCTCCATGCCGTGATAGATTTCATCCAGTTTGAAACCCAGGCTGAGGCTGTCCTGTTGACCGCGCTTGCAGAACGTGGTTCCGGGACAAGCCTTGATGCTTCGTACGCAGAGCCCGATGGCGGCGCCCGGCGGCATGCCCAGGTCTGCCCAGACCCTGTCCACATCCTCTTCTTTCAAACCCACTATGGCGATGCGCGCCGCGCTGGTGATTTTCAGCGCCGCAACACCGTATTTTTCGGCCACGTCGGCCAGCTTGCGAAGCGTGTCGGGGCTGACGACGCCGCAGGGAATATGGGGCGCGACTGCATAGGTTTGTTTGTCGCGCTGGATAATCACTCCTTTTTCACCGTCTTGTAGCATGGTTCTGTTTCCTCCCTTACTGAATTTTCATCCTATTGCTTCTGTGGATAGATATATAGGAAAACCGCGTCCGGATGTCAAGGCAATGTGATGGTTGGCGTGAACCGCCTTGCCTTGACACATAAGAAACCTTCCCCTATACTCTATCCATGAGATCATGGTGTCTTATCAGGAACAAAAAAACGGCTTCTTGCCAGGACGCAGCGTGTAGTGGGAACGAAAATCTGAATCGTGAGGATAGATGATGGGTAAAAAGATTGAAAGAATCACCGTCGACATGAACGAGGGCCGCCTGGAAGAGGATTTAGAGAGGTACAGGCAAAGGGCTCTTGATATGGGGGCAAGCAACGCCGCCATCCTGGGCGCCGATGAGATTCCCGTTGATGAACGGGTGACGCTCAAGTGCCAAATCCCCAGGTGTTTCGGCTATGGCGTGTGCGCCCACTGTCCGCCCAACACCCTGAAGCCGGAGGAACTGCGCGGGATTCTCCGGAAATACCG
>JAPLJQ010000051.1 GCA_026388495.1 Deltaproteobacteria bacterium
CCCGGTGGGAAAAAGACGTGGCGCACCCTGAAGGTGAGAGATACCCTCCGGGGGGGTGACGAGGTCCGCACCGGTTCCAGAACCAGGCTGGAGCTTATAATGGCGGACTACTCCGCTATCCGGTTTGCAGACAATTCCCATTTCAAGGTTCTTCAGCTCGACAGCGGGGACGAAACCAGGCCGAGAAACGTGAAGGTTCATGTGGCCGTCGGCAGAAGCTGGGCCAATTTGAGCCGCTCCGTCGTGAAAAGGGGTCACTTTGATCTATCCTGCGAAAACGCCGTGGCCGGTGTCAGGGGAACCATTTATCGCATGAACGTTGAAGCGGATAAATCGGCCATCGTCAGGGTGTATGACGGGCAGGTGTCCGTATCCGGAGGCGGCAAGGACGACCAGGATAGAAAGCCCATTCTCGGTCCGCCTCAGAAGATCTCCGGACCAAAGCCGATCCCCGGTCCCAAAAAGGTCAGCATGGAAGAGTGGGTATACATCATAAAATCCATGCAGCAGATTCGGATTGGAGGGGATGGAAAAGCGGAAAAGCCCCGGGAGTTTACCGAGCAGGAGGATCGAGACGACTGGGTAGACTGGAACAAGTCACAAGACAGCGAACTGAAATCCATGACTGAATAACGGGTTGCGATGAACATCCCCAATTTCATATCTCTTTTGAGAATTTTGCTTGTTCCTGTGGTGGTGATCTTTCTCATGCAGTGCGCCTATTTGAAGGCGCTGATCGTTCTTATCGTTTCGGGTTTCACCGATGCCCTTGACGGATTTCTGGCCCGCATCTTAAATCAGCAGACCACACTTGGCGCCTATCTGGACCCGATTGCGGACAAGGCCCTCCTGGCAAGCTGCTACATCATCCTTGCCATAAAGGGGGTCCTGCCGGGCTGGCTGACGGTGATTGTGATCAGCAGGGATTTCATCATTATGCTGGGCGTTGCAGTCCTCTCCCTGATGTCCATCCCTTTTGAAATCCGTCCTGCCTTTATCAGCAAGGTGACAACGGCCATACAGCTCATGACCGTAGTGTTTGCCCTTGTATTTCGAATACTGCCGGGAGCGTTTGATTACCAGTGGATGATGTTTCTCCACTGGCTCACAGCCTTCTTTACCATTACGTCCGGCTTGAATTATATGTTCCGCAAAATCAAGCTGAACAATGCCGGAATATAGATTTAATCGAAAAGTAATCGAATATGATATTTGCCTTGACATAACAGCAATTTATTGTTAGAAAAACCGACTCCGTAAAGAGAGTCCCTGATGTAGGCACGTAGCTCAGGGGGAGAGCGCCATCCTGACGCGGTGGATGTCCAGGGTTCAAATCCCTGCGTGCCTACCATTTTTTTTATAGATCACCATGCATGTTAAGTAACGAAGAGGTAAGGGCATCAGCAGGAAGTCATTGATGGTGCCCTTTATTTAATCATAATAAGAAAAAAACATATTTATAAAGGTCGTAATTGTTGTATTCTGATAGTCGTGTGTTCATTTATGGATGAGATTGAAATCATATTACCGGATGGTTCGACACAAAAAAGCCCTGCGGGCGCGACCGTCGCGGATTTTATAAAGGCGTGGAAGCCCGGAGTGCTTTCCGATACCGTCGCGGCGCGGCTGAATGGCGCTCCCGTGGATTTAAGTTATCCTATCAGGGAAGATACATCCCTATCACCCATTGATATCGGATCAAAAGAAGGACTTGGGATTCTCCGCCACAGCATCTCCCATGTCATGGCGCAGGCTGTTCAGGATATTTTTAAAGGGGTTCAGATCAGCATCGGTCCCGCCACAGAAGATGGATTTTATTATGATTTCGATTACCCGGAGGCTTTTACGCCCGATGATTTTGAGAGGATCGAGGCCCGTATGAGGGAGATCGTCTCTACCGATCATTCCTTTGTCCGCGAGGAGCTGTCCAGGGAGGATGCCGTTGATTTTTTCCAGAACAGGGGGGAGACTTACAAGGTGGAGCTCCTGAAGGATCTGCCGGACGATGTTAAAACCGTCAGTCTTTACCACCAGGGCGATTACGTGGATCTCTGCCGTGGTCCGCATATTCCGTCGACGGGAATGATCAGGGTTTTTAAACTTCTGAGCCTGGCAGGCGCATACTGGCGTGGCGATGAGAAGAACAGGATGCTCCAGCGTATTTACGGGACGGGGTTTGTAACGAAAGAAGAGCTTGCCGATTATCTCCATATCATCGAAGAGGCGAAAAAGAGGGATCACAGGAAATTGGGGAAGGAACTGGACCTTTTCCAGTTGAACGATGAAGCGGGACCGGGTCTTGTCATTTTTCATCCGAAAGGGACAATGCTCCGCACCATCATCGAGACCTGGGAAAAAGAGGAACATCTGAAACGAGGATACGAGATGGTCATGGGCCCCCAGATTCTGAAGGTGGATCTGTGGAAGAAGTCCGGGCATTTTGACCACTACCGCGAGAACATGTATTTCACCGAAGTTGAAGGGCAGGCCTATGGGATCAAGCCCATGAACTGCCTGTCCCATATGCTGATATACAAATCTAAAATCCGGAGTTACAGGGATCTGCCCCTCCGGTACTTTGAACTGGGCACCGTCCATCGTCATGAAAAAACGGGGGTTCTTCACGGTCTTTTGAGGGTCCGTCAGTTCACCCAGGATGACGCCCATATCCTGTGCACCCCGGAGCAGCGCAACGACGAAATCACGGCCATTACGGATTTTGTGGGCTATGCCATGAAGATCTTCGGCTTTGAATACGAAGTGGAACTCAGCACACGGCCGGAAAATTCCATCGGATCCGATCATGACTGGGAAATGGCGACGACGGCACTGGAAAATGCATTAAAATACAAACAGATGGCCTATGAGGTTAATGAAGGAGATGGCGCCTTCTACGGGCCCAAGATTGACTTCAAGCTTAAAGACGCCCTGAAGAGAAAGTGGCAGTGCGCAACCATCCAGTGTGATTTTACGCTGCCGGAGCGATTTGATCTCAGCTACATCGGGATGGACGGAGAGAAGCACCGGCCGGTCATGCTGCACCGGGTGATCCTGGGAGCGATCGAACGGTTCATGGGGGTCTTGATTGAACACTACGCCGAGGCTTTCCCGGTCTGGCTGTCGCCGGTTCAGGCGGTTCTGATGACCGTAACGGATAAGCATATCCCCTATGGTGAAAAAGTATACGGCATGTTATGTGATGCAGGTATCCGGGCCGAGAG
>JAPLJQ010000085.1 GCA_026388495.1 Deltaproteobacteria bacterium
GCTGGGGATGGTTTTGGAGTTCGGAAAATACAGCATAGGCACCTTGCTTGAAATAGTGATCCGAACGGCCTTGCCGTGCGTATCCATCGCGGAACTTGGCTATCATTTCAAAATAGCTAAGAACGATGTGGAGAAACGCGTATCCAGAGTGGGGAATGGCGCTGGCATCCACTTGACCTCTGGATTCTTGCGAGCCGTTGATGACCCTATTGGCAAGACCTAGTTGCCACCCGATTGTACGGTCCTCAAAGATCGAGATCTTGTCCTCTATGGTAAGAGGCCATCTGAAGTCAGTGTCTTGGTAGTTTGGGGCTATCCACATGGTTTCACCATTGCTCGTTCAAGCACAAGTGGCATAACATAGTGTAGACCGACTATCGTCGGTATCCTATAACCGTTGACAGTTAAAAAATATTGCTAATCATTTACATAAGATACGTTAGATGTCAAAATAAAAAATATTGAGTTAGTTAATGCCGCGTGTGGTGATGCACGATGAAGCTTTTGGATCATGCTCGGCACGGGCTAAAAAAAAGGGGTATGCCGGTGCACCGTCATATGGTATCCATATGAAATCATTGAGTAATAAGAGAAGGCAAAAAAGTTTTGCCCTTAGGAAGGGGAGGATTGAGGTAAAAGGAAATTTATGTAAAGTCTAATTGAATCTTGCCGTTGCATACTCCCCCTTCATATTGTGAAGGCATAGGCCGTAAACAGGCCGTCATGGCTGAGACTGATGTCGGTTTTTCCTCGCCTGCCGTTTATATATACAAAAGGAGGCCCCAAACCCTTAAAACCCTTCTCCCGTCTGATTTCAATGTCTTCAGGCGTTCCGTCTAAATATGTTAAGAGGCGTCGTTTAAGGGCTTTACGCACAAAAACTGACTCATAATCGGGCATGGCTTCAGAATCGGGACTGATGCGGTCTACATGCCAGACGACGGAATTCATTTCTTCCAATGAAGAGGTGGTTCCGACGCAGTGGACATAATCAGGGGTCATGAAAATCCTGATGGATACTTTTTTATAAGGTGTATCAACGAACCCTGCGAGGGTGTTGTTTCCGGCAGGAAATCCACTTGATGTGGCGGATGTTGCCGCCGGACTCAGCTTTACTTCATAAAGCAGGGGCACGGAAGTGACAGAAGGATAACATTTGCTGATAACCTTGTATGCCGTTTCCTTCCCGGCCCACAGCGCCCACAGCATGGCATCCTGATGGGCGGCATCAGATATTAGCTTTTGTTCATCGGGGGTGAAAACGCGGTTAATGAATCGCGCATTCCGGCTTTTCCCCACATTTTGTGGATCTCTGAGGTCCACAATATCGTTGCCGACTCGTAGTAAAATAGTCTTCCTCCATGTGTGCCATGTGTTTGATGATCTGCCCCGCATAATCGCGTTGAGCCCTGAGCCCGTTCTGTTGAGTTAATTGGGGCTGGAATACTTCAATATTTACAGTAAAACGTTCACCGAACTTGGGAACAAAGCCATACGTATGCTGGCCATCCCCGCGTTGATAGATGCACATAATCTTGCAGTTTTCGAAATCTTTAACGAAGCGGCCAACACCATAGGAAAAACTCTCGGTATTCACTCTACCGGTCCGGGAGCGCCCTCCCTCCGGAAAAACCATTAAATGCTGTTTCCCTTCTAAAAGAGAGTTGCATGTGTCGAGGGTTTTTTTCATCTCTTCACGATTGCCGCCGCGATTGATGGCGATGCACTTGGAAAGATAACAGAGAATTGCCAGGATGATACTCCGCTGAAAATTATTTCTTTCCGGCAAATTCCAGGGAATCTCCCGATAATAAAGCATCTGACGGGACAAAGAGACCGTCGCATAGATAATAATTATGGAATCAACCATGGTAAGATGATTCGAGCATATGATCCATGGCCCATCATGATTTCTGAAATGACGAGAGCATTCCTGCCTGATCTTCCGTAAATTCCTCACCCGGTATCCCATCAACCGGATAGCTGCAAAATAGAGCGGGGCGAGTACAAAAACAGCAACCCGTCCCAGTATGTATTGCAACAGCAGTGATCCTTCCAGTCTCACTTTCGTCTCCCGTTTTAGCCCAGCTTGTTCTTTATGATAGCGACGGCCTCGCCAATCGTTCCGATCTTATCCGCCTCTTCGTCCTCTATGGTAATTCCAAAGACGTCCTCACACTTGATAATGACATCCACCAGTCTCGCGGAATTGACCTTGAGGTCATTCAATATGTGGGTTTCCATCGTTGCCTTGTCCAAAATGCTCGGATCTTTTGTGTATGCCCTTAATATTTCTACCATTTTGCTGAATATGCCTTGTTCGTCCATTTTTAACTCCTATTCCTCCCATTTTTTGAATATCAAACAACTGTTCACATCGCCGAAACCGAAACCAGCCTTGGCGATGGTTTTTAACTCGGGATAATCCATGCACTTCTGCGGGATTTTGTCTTTAAATTCTGTGATATCCGGATGAATATCCTCACAGTTGACGGATGGATGAAGAAATCCTTTGTAAAGTTGCAGTGCGACGGCAACACACTCGATAGCCCCTGCGGCCCCCAGACAGTGACCAATCAGAGATTTTGTGGAGCTGATATAGGGGAAATTCCCCGGGGTGCGTTCTAACGCCGCCGCCCAGTTTTTTACCTCCCCGGGATCAGCAAAGGTTGCCGTCAGATGGCCGTTGATGGCGTCGATTTCTTCAGGTGATATGGCGGCATCGGATACGGCGGCTCGAATACAGCGTTTGACCCCTTCCGGATTCGGGGCCGTGATGGAACCGCCCATACGATGGCCGCCGCAATTCACGGCGCCTCCGAGCACTTCCGCGTAAATCCTTGCTCCGCGTTCCAAGGCTGATTCCAGATCTTCAATGACCAGGACTGCGGCCCCTGAACCGGGCACAAAACCGCTCGCCGTGGCACTTAAAGGCCTTGAAGCCGCTTCCGGTTGGTCGTTGAATTTCCGGCAGATCACCCGCATGGCATCGAAGCCCGCCCAGATGTAGGGAGATGCTCCTTCAGATCCACCGGCCAGCACGCGTTTGGCCAGCCCCATGCGTATTCTCCACAATGCTTCAATAACCGCTTCATTCCCGGTGCTGCAGGCGGATGAATTTGAAGTTACCTGATTTCCCAGGGCCAGCAGACCGGCGATGCGGGCGCTGGTTCCGCTGTTCATGACCTGTTCGACAATCCTGCTGCCCATGCGGCGTACCTTGCCTTCATTGACCATGGGAACCACAGTCTTGGCAATGGTATCCATGCCGCCGACACCGGAACCGACAATCACACCTGTGTCCCAGTCCACGTGATCATCATCGGAGTCAGGCATGGTAAAACCGGCGTCGGTCCAGGCATCTACAGCTGAAACGGACGCATATCCAATGTTATCGTTGAGGGACAGAAGCTTTTCGTGATCAAAGTAACTGCTTCGAATTCTTTCAAAGTCCTGAGGGACGCCTCCGATCTGACAGGCAAAATTCAATTCCTGCAACTTGGGAATAAACCGTATCCCCGAGCGGCCTTCCCGCAGGGCCTCTTCAAATTGATTCAGGCCATGAGCATTTGGCGCCGTTACCCCCATTCCTGTTATAACCACTCTTCTTTTTTGCACGTTAAATCAACCCTCCAAAAAAATTCCCCTACCGGCCAATGTGCCGATACTGACCGTTTCTCCGTTTTCCCTCTCCATGGTAACCTTTGATTTGAGATTTCCCATGCGGAAATACATTTTTTGACCCCGGATGATAACCCGTTCGCCCGGTTGCACCATCCCGGTAAATTCCACACCCTCAACCAGGGTAAACAGTGTAATCATGTCTTTTGTTGTTTCATCTGTTGCGCGAGCCTGCATCATCTTCAGATAAAGGCCGAAGGCAACCACTCCTGTTTGGGCCATGGTTTCGATAAGAATCACACCCGGTGTAATGGGCCTGCCGGGAAAATGTCCCTGATAGAAGTATTCATCCTTGCGATAGCGATAGCTTCCTACGATATGTTCGTCATCAAGTTCCAGGATGTCGTCAATGAACCGAAAGGGATACCTTTGGGGGACGCTATCCCGTATCCGGTTCATCATTTCCCGATCAACCGCCATAAAGCCCCCCGTTTACATGGATGACGCTGCCGGTGATATAAGAACCCCGTGTGGCCAGAAAAGCCACCACGTCCGCCACTTCTTCAGGACGCCCCGTGCGGCCTAATGTAATATTGTCAAGAATCCTTGTACGAATCTCATCTGGAAGATCGTGCGTCATTTCCGTGTCGATAAAACCCGGAGCGACAGAGTTAACAAGGATATTCCGCCCCGCCAGTTCTTTAGACAGCGATTTCGTGAAGGCATCAAGGGCCGCTTTCTCCATGGTGTAAGGAATCTGCCCGACATTTCCCGTATGTCCTACAACACTGGATATATTGATGATACGACCGCTTCCCTGCCGGAGCATAAAGAGGCGGATCATGCGCTTTGTCAGGTACCAGATGCCGCGTGTCACGGCACGCTGGGCATCAAATTGTTCCAGCTTCATGCTGTTGATGTCGGCGTTCACCGAAGCCCCGGCGTTATTCACCAGGACGTCCACGCGCCCTGCCGTTTCTTTCACCTGATTCACCAGAAATTCAACCTGATTGATGTCGGAAAGATCCGCCCGGACCAGGAACCCACTCTCCATTCCCGATAGAACCTCTTTTGCGCGATCTTCGCTGCTCCGATAGTGGATGCCCACCCTGAATCCTTCTTTGGCAAGGAGCCGGCAGCACGCCGCGCCGATCCCGGTTCCACCGCCGGTTACAACTGCAACAGGTTTTTCACTCATAAACCATTCCCCATCAGGATCTCATGATGCCGCCCACGGAGTGAACGGAACGTTTTGGGTAATCAGGATAGGAAATTCCCCTGAAAATACCCGTCCGTGCTTCTTTGACCTGGGCGATCAACTCGTTATCCACGTACACATCACCATCTGCAATCACCAGACTTGCTCCCGATTCCTTCAACTGGGAATATCGCCTCACTTCAATTTCATAGCGGACGCACTTGTTGAAAGGCCTGATCTGGCCGTTGAATGATACCTCGCCGCAACCAAGGGCACGGCCTGCGCCCAGGGCTCCCCGCCAGACGCAATAAAAACCCAGGAGCTGCCAGACTGCATCTACACAGAGGCAACCCGGCTGCACGGGGTCTCCCGGCATATGACATTGAAAATACCAGGCGTCCATCCTGATGTCCTGTTCCGCACGGATCGATCCTCTCCTGCCGTCACTGGTGCATGAGAGAATACGGTCCACCATCAGAAGGGGGGGGGACGGGAGGCGGGCATCGAAATCCGCGGGCGGGTCTTCCACCAGACGTCCATAAGAAAATGCAACGAGATCTTCCAGTCCGAAATGCTGGCGTTCTCTAAATTCCGTGTACTTCATGACGCTTCCTCATCCTGTATTTGAAGCATCATGTGCACCCAGGTAAATCCTGCCCCGACGATAGCTATAGCCACATGATCGCCGGGACGCAGATCGTCCCAATGCTGGCTCAATACGGCAGGCGCTCCGGAGCAACCTGTATTGCCGAAATCCCTGACGGCTCGCCAGTGGTGGTGATCGGGAATACCGGTGCGCTCGCAGACCGTCTTCAGCATGCTCGCATTGGCCTGATGGCCGACAAAGATAAAACGGTTGCCATTGATATTAAAAGTGTCTTGTAATATACGAATTGACTCAGTTGTCTTGCGGATGGCAAATCCCTGAACGACGCTTCCGTCCTGTCGGAAATAACCCATGCGGGGAATGCAGACCTTGTCCCAGGACGAAGGTTTTGAATCACAATAGCATGCTTTGAAGACCGCACGCGCTGGAAGCGTAGCGGATACGACGGCTGCGGCGCTCCCGTCGCCAAAAAGCACGGCGGTATTTCTATCGGAATAATCTACGCAACGGGTCAGATTTTCCGGGTTGACAACTAATATGAAAGGGGGAAGCGCTTCCGGCTTCATCTGATCAAGAAGGTTGATCTGCATGCCGAAGCTGGTGCAGGCCGAATTGATGTCAAAGCACGGAACGTCGATACCAAGCTCGGCGGCAATGGTTGTCGCTTCCGCCGGTGAGAGGCTATCCGGGGCGGAACTGCCCGATATGACAAGCCCGATATCCTCCGGTGAAATTCCGGCCCGGTCAATGGCCATCAGCGCGGCTTCAGCGCCTGTCTGGGCGTTGTTATACAGACCGGCTCCGAAGGCCTCCCGTGGGTCTTTGTTTTTTGTTTCTTTGATATAATCTAAAGGAAGGACTGTGCGGCGCGTGTGGATGCCGACTCTTTCCATAATCCATTCCTCGGATGTTCCAATGTCCAATTCTTCCAATAACGGGTTTGTGATGACGTTTTCGGGGTAAAAGTGACCAAGACCGTGAAGATAGAGCATTATTAAACAATCTCCCTTCCAATGATCATGTTCTGTATCTCCCGCACACCTTCATAAATATCGACAATATGTGCGTCCCTTGCCAGCTTTGATATTTCATATTCCGACATAAACCCGTATCCTCCGTGGAGATGAAGCCCTTCATTTGCACAGAAGAGGGCTGCCTCTGCGGCGGTGTTCTTTGCGAGGGAAGCGTATATTCCCCTGTCAGGGGCCCCTTCCTGGACCTTGAAGGCCGCCTTCATCAGGGCCAGGTCTGCGAGTTCTACCATTTTCCACATTTTAACCAGGGTTTCTCTCGCAACGGGCAAATCGCATATCCTCTGACCGAATTGCCTCCGCTCTCTCGTGTATGCCAGGGTGACGTCAAGCGCCCGCCTGGCAAGTCCGACGCCGATTGCTGCCACCATAGGCCGGGCATAATCGAGAACGTCTATGATGTATTTAAAACCCTGTCTCCGGTCGCCGATGATCTGATCATTTTCGATGACGACATCTTCGAAAGTGACGGCAGCCGTGTTGGACAGTCTCTGTCCCAGTTTGTCTTCGGGCTTTCCGATGATAATCTTTCCCCCTCGGGGCGGGAATACTTCCCTGCCTTCCGTAATGGGAGATGTCACATCTCCCGGAAGGAGCAGTGGCGCCGGAACAATCACACAGGCAATCAAGTTGCCCGATGGCTTTCCGACCTTGCAGAATACGGTGAATTGCGAGGCATATGAGGCATTCGTAATAAAACACTTTGACCCGTTAAGAAGGTAGGTGCCATTATCATTCTTCTTGATGAATGTGGTCATGCCGGAGTTGTCCGATCCCGCGCCGGGCTCCGTAAGGCAGAAGGAGGCAAGGACGGGGTTCTCCGCAAAGGGGCTGAGGAAAGCGTTCTTCTGATCATCCGTACCGTGCTTGGCTATGACGGCATTTGCCAGATCGTTGCACATTGCCGATGTTGAAATTCCCGTGTCGCCGTATGACAATTCCTTGATAATCAGGGCGGTTGAAACGATATCCACCTCATATCCCTTTACGGATTCAGGAATACTCAGATTCAGTATTCCCACTTCCCATGCCTTCCGGATGATATCCCAGGGGAAGGTGTGATCTTTTTCCATTGTCATGACGCGGGGGATGATTTCATTCTTGACGAATTTGCTGACCGTATCCGTATACATTTGCTGTGTATCTGTGAGCGCGAAATCCATTCTCAATTTCCTTTTCTACATTCATTCATTTGCCAAACCACAAAGCGTGGAGCATTATCCATGCCAGTGTGTGGCAAGACAGCAGGCGTTTATACATAACATGCTGTAATAATGGATTATATAGACGATCCACTGAGGCAGGAATGATGGACGTCGAAGGGAAGTTTCTGGTGTTTTCAGTGTGTAGTTCCCTTTACGGTGTGAATCGGACTACGCAATATAATGGTTAATTCATAATAAATTTAGCTTGACAAGGCTAAAAAAAAAGGTATCTTTCCAAACAGAAGAGCGGATTAGCATTACTAAACCAAGAGTGAAAAAAATCTTACAAAGGAGGAAAAAGGTAGATGAAAAAGGTATTAGCTATTATTTTTTCGATTCTTTTCTTCGTGACCATGTCTTTAGCGGTTGTCGGATGCAAGAAGGCTGAAGAGAAAAAGCCGGCAGAGCCTCCGAAGGCGGCGGCACCAGCACCGGCTCCGGCACCAGTACCAGCACCAGCTCCAGGGGCAGCTCCGGCACCAGCGGCGCCAACGGCACCGGCACCAGCAAAGCCCGCAGCAAAGTAACAGAACACTTATAAAAACTTTAAAAACAAAACAGCCGAGTGTGTATCATGTCATACATGCTCGGTTTGTTTTTTTTACCATACATTCGTCACGTCTGTCTTCCTTGACTTCCTTCATCATTGCTTATATCATTTTTCCCGCTTTCCGGGCGTCATGTCTACCCATGCGGAAGAAGGAGCAGGAATGACACTTAAATATGAAACACCGAATTTCGTATGTTTGCCGGATAAGAGGGCTGCGGTTTAATGGAATCATTTGTACTGGCAGCAGTTAGCTTCATCATTGCCGTTTCTTTATGCATAGATAAAGGGAGGCACCTCCTTCATCTTTCGTTTGCCGTCCTGTGTCTGACCATATTTTTTCACAAGGGGGGCGCCTTTTTTTATGAGTTGGTCAGAGGCGATTTCTGGAAAACAGTTGAATACCTCGGACTAATTGCGATTCCTCCCGCCGTCATACAGTTTACCCGCCTCCTTTTCAATGAACAGACCTTTCTATCAAGAAGAATGACGGCAGCGACCATGCTATTGAGTTTTATAATGGCCGTTGCTCTCTTTACCTCTTTGCCCGGATGGCCGTACCTGGAAATTACTCTGTACCTCTATGACGGTATCATTCTCTCTGTCTGTTACGTGTCTCTGATTCTTTACATTGAGAAAAAAAGTACGGGTGCTGAAAGGAAACGGATGATGTATCTGGCTGTTGCCTGCGGATTGACGGCAGTGCTCAGCAATCTCGATATACTTTACCATTACGGTTATGCCGTTCCGCCATTCTCAAATCTCTTTATCGCTGTTCTGCTCTATTTTGTCATGATTCTGATCACACACGTTCAACTGCCTGAACTTCATGAACTCATGGCCAGAGCCTTTGTTGTTTTCATCATAACTCTTTTTGCAGCCGCCACGATTACATCGGTTACAGGTTTGTTTGGAGAGGGAGCAGGCAGGCTTCCCTTTACCCATATCCTCCTGGCATCATTTATCATTGTCATCGGCATTGAGCCCCTAAC
>JAPLJQ010000121.1 GCA_026388495.1 Deltaproteobacteria bacterium
AAGGGAACACCATTTCTCCAGTCCAACAAATGAATCGCGTGTAAGGGTCTTGCCTGACTTGATCTCGACCGGCATCAGGCCGGCGCAGAGCCGCACAAATCGCTGAAACGTTTCCAGTTCCTGAATCTTGATCAGTTGCCGCACATCCCGTTCGACATACGCAGTGACATAGGCGCCACTGCAACTGGCGCATGGCTGTATGCTTGAGTCATGTCCTGCAAATATTTGAGAATATTTCACTTGCAATTCTGCTTATCAGATAATAACTTCTTGCCCAAACAAAACCAACATCCCTTTTAACATAACGATTGACGGCCTCGTAAAAAGTCAAAGACCATGTCACTCCCGCGGAGGCGGGAGTCCATACCATACGTAAGCGTATAAAAATACTGGATTCCCGTTTTCACGGGAATGACAAATTGAGGTAGGAGTCGACTTTTTACGAGGCCGTCAAGATTGCAGAATAAGGAATTCTCAGTGATTGAAAGAGCATGAGTGACAAGAGCCGTCAGGCAAAATCCATCCTCAAGAACGTTTTCGGCTATGACAACTTCTGGCCTCTTCAGGAAGAGATTATTGCTCATATCCTGGAGAAAAAGGATGCCTTGGTCGTGATGCCCACGGGGGGAGGCAAATCCATCTGTTATCAGATCCCGGCACTGATATTTGAGGGGTTGACCATCGTGGTTTCTCCTCTGATCTCCCTCATGAAAGACCAGGTGGACCAACTGAAGGAATGCGGCGTTCCCGCGGTCTTTCTGAACAGCACATTAAGCGCCTCGCAATACCGGAGTCACGTGGAACGCCTCAAGAAAAACGCCGTCAAGTTGCTCTACATGGCGCCGGAAGCGCTGATGGCAACAAGGCACCTGGCCTTGCTGTCATCATTGAAGGTTGACTGCTTCGCCATAGATGAGGCTCATTGCATATCCGAGTGGGGGCACGATTTCCGCCCGGAATACAGGCAACTATCTGTGTTTCGATCAACCTTTCCAAATGCAGCCTGTATAGCTCTCACCGCCACCGCCACTCCGCACGTTCGGGAGGATATCAAGAAATCCTTGCAGATCGCTGCAGCCAATGAATTTATTGGCAGCTTCAATCGTCCGAACCTGTTCCTGGAAGTGGTCCCCAAAACGGCGCCGCTTGAACAAACCATTGATTTCCTGAATCAATATCCGAACGAATCCGGCATCATCTATTGCTTTTCACGTCAGCAGACGGACGACCTCTCCGCCGCTCTGCATCGGAAGGGGTATTCCGTCAGGCCTTATCATGCGGGTCTGTCGGAAGAGAAACGAACGCAGAACCAGGAACTCTTTATTCGGGACGATGTTCAGATCATCGTGGCGACGATCGCCTTCGGAATGGGGATCAACAAATCCAATGTCCGTTTCGTCGTCCATCACGACCTGCCCAAAAGCATCGACAACTACTATCAGGAAATCGGCCGGGCCGGGCGGGACGGTCTGCCCGCTCATTGCCTGTTGCTTTTCGGATATGGTGATATCCGCAACGTACAGTATTTTATAACACAGAAAACGGAACAGGAGCAAAAGGTTGCCAATATCCTCCTGAGCGCTCTCATCGGTTTTGCGGAAACAGATCTCTGCCGTCGCATCCCTCTGCTGCAATACTTCGGAGAGGCATACAGGCAAGCCTCTTGCGGGATGTGCGATAACTGCCGGATCGAGAAAAAGGATTTGGTCGATATTACGATTCCCACCCAGATGTTTCTTTCCTGCGTCAAACGAACCGGAGGATTTTTCGGCGCCGGCCACGTCATTGATGTCTTGCGGGGTTCAAAATCGCAGAAAGTATTGAAATTCGAACATGACACGTTGTCAACGTATGGGATAGGAACCATGTATTCGGCCGGTCAATGGCGCCACCTTTCCCGCCAGTTCATCCAGAAGGGACTGCTGATTTACGAATACGAACACGGGTCGTTGAAGCTGACCCCGAAGGCCTGGGAAGTCCTGCGGGCCAATGAGACCGTCATGGGAAGGCTGGAAGAGGCAAAAAAAGAAAAGAGGGGGAATCTCAAACAAGAGAAAGAAGCACTGGGGTCCTATGACCATCTCCTGTTTGAAGCTTTCCGAAAGAAAAGAAAGGAACTTGCCGATCAGGCAAACCTTCCCCCCTTTACGATTTTCCATGACCGGACTCTGAAAGAAATGGCCACACGCATGCCCGGAACACGGGATGGATTGGCTGGAATCTTTGGGATCGGAGCGGCAAAACTGGAAAAATATAGCGATATTTTTCTGGAGATCATAAATCAACACAGACATAGTCATAAAATCCCGGAACAATCAAAATCATCCGAGGACAAAACGACACCTCCCCCCGATTCATCGAAGGACAACAAATGTAGACATCAACCCGGCAATAAAGAGATCGTTTGTTCCAAACTGATAGCCGGGATTGTTGCCCGGCGAGATCCGTGGTATTGAACACCGGGCATGACTTGCTTTAAGGTAATTTTACGTTGGAATTA
Organism: Deltaproteobacteria bacterium; assembly: GCA_026388495.1. GTDB lineage: Bacteria > Desulfobacterota > Syntrophia > Syntrophales > UBA2185 > JAPLJQ01. Next base: position 2,501 of record JAPLJQ010000121.1, read on the forward strand.
TTCACGATTGGACATTCCGTCCACCCTATCGAGAGATTCATCGCACTGTTGAACATGCATGGCATTACCGCCCTATGCGATGTCCGTTCCAGCCCTTACAGCCGTTTCACACCGCAGTTCAACCGGGAAGCCCTGAAAGATGAATTGGCGAAGCATCCCATTGCTTACATCTACCTGGGTTCAGAACTGGGGCCTCGAAGTTCTGACCAAAACTGTTACAAAGATGGCAAGGTTCAGTACGACCTTCTGGCCAGGACAGACCTCTTTCAACAGGGACTTGGCCGTTTGCGCAAAGGGATTAAGGCCTATCGCATCGCCCTGATGTGCGCCGAGAAGGATCCCATTGTTTGTCACCGGATGATCCTGATCTGTCGTTATTTGCGCGACGGTGCTATTCGCATCGGGCATATTCTGGAGGACGGTACAATCGAGAACAATAGCGACGCAGAGGCAAGGCTCATGGAACTCTTGAAGATTTCACCGGATGATCTTTATTCCACGACAGAGGCTCAGGTTATGAGGGCATACGACCTGCAGGGTGAAAAGATCGCCTATATACTGCAGGAATCAAAACCCCCACCTGGATCCCGATGAAAGGGATTGCCGGATGGGGGCGTATGAAGCGTGATTGTCCCTATTTCAGTTCCTTCTTGCTGAAATACCACATGTTTATGATGATCAGACTTTTATGCCTTCAACCGCTGCTCAGAAAGATGCAGGTGGTCCGTCTCGATTTCCACCAGGGCATTGAAGATCTGCTTCAGCCTTTCATGATCGGATTCCGCTGCGGCCTTTTTATAAAAAGCAATGGCCCGATCTTCCCTTTCATGAGATTCCCTGAGGTTTTTCACATTTTCCGTGTGGCACACCTCACTGCCTGCGGGCACTTTAGCAAGGCGCAATATTTTTCTCCAGATGGCGGCATGTTCCGCTTCAATCTTTCCCAAAGCCTTGAATAAAAGCTTGCCTTCCGCATCATCGGTTTTCTCGGCGGCGCAGAAATAAAACGTCGCATTGCTCACTTCCACCTGAAGGGCGTGTTCCGCGTTGGCCTTGTCTTTTTCACTAAGAGGAACCTCAAAGGTAACCACAGCCTCTTTCACCTCTTTTATATAAGCCTCATGGGCGCCACAAAAGGGGCAGTTCGACGGGGGGTTAGCGCCTATATAAGGATCACCGCAAATCACACATCTCCACAATTTTACCATCATTCACCTCCAAAACAGTTTTATTTTTCAGCCTGAGTTGCTTGCTTTACACGTCGGACAGATGCCGTAAAACTCAACATGGTTTCCGATAATATCGAAATCACCTCGTTCATGTTCACCAAGATCGAGGTCAAAGCGGCCATGAACATCCATAATCCGCTTGCACCTGACACATATGAGATGATGGTGCAACGCCACATCCGGGTCAAAACGCTTTTTATCCGGGTCAATTGAAAGTTCCCTGACCATTCCCATATTTTTCAAGGTTTCCATGGTATTATAAACGGTGGCAAAAGACATAGTGGGAAACTTATCCGACACGGCCTTATAAACGTCCGCTGCGGAGGGATGGGACATGTTTCCCTGAAGATACTCCAGAATGGCAAGCCTCTGGGGGGTTTGTTTCATTTTAGTTGTTTCGTGTTTTGTCACAAGAACCCCATTTAAAGACGTTTTTACTTTAGAATCATTATAATTAAATAATTATTTTTGTCAAGAGATTTTATGATCGCACAGAACGAAAGCTTCCTGTCGCCTATTCTACAGCCGTACCCGTCATCCAACATGGAAGCGGGCACTAAAGGCTTCCGGCCCTGTATAAAAGATGATGTTCCGTTTGTTCCTCTCTGACAAGACCTTCTTCCTGCAATTCCAGGAGATGGGAGTAGGTTTCATTGACGGCAAGGAACTGATCGAATTCCGGCAATGCTTCCCCAAAGATATCCTGTGAGACCCGATAGGCCGTTTTAGGAGCCGCTGTTACGGAATCCAGGATAAGGCCTCTCCTTTCCCGATGGTGTGCTATAATTTCCTCAACCCTGCCTTTTAAATCGGCGAAGGGGTCTCCGTGGGCCGGATATACCCTGGAGACAGGCAGGTTTTCCATTTCCTGCAACGATTCTATAAAGCTCTGGAGGGGACGAAAGCCCGGATGATAGGGATCGGGACTGAGGTTGGGGGTGATCTGCGGCAACACATGATCGCAGGACAGAAGAATGCCCTCATTGCGGAAGAAAAAGCACACCTGCCCCCGGGTATGTCCCGGCGCCGGGAGGATTTCGAATTTTTTATCCCCCAACGTCTGATATTCATGTGCCTCCAGATATTGATCCGCCTCGAAGGGAATCGTGGCCTTTTGAAAGAATTTCAGGAGCCGTACGAGGCTTTCGATGGACCTTTCCGTGAGCCCGTGAAGACGATAGAACGTTCTCAGGAGCTTCACATTCAGATCCCCCTGCTGGTCGCTAAGAATGCGGGCTGCGTCCACCGGGGACATATAAATGACCGCTCCGGATAGCTCTTTGATCCGGCCGGCGATACCGCAATGATCCGTATGGAAATGACTGACATAGACCTGATCAATATCGTGGATGGTTCTGCCGATCTGCTTCAGGGAACTTTCGAGTTTCAGAAACGTCTCCGGGGAATTTACCCCCGTGTCGAACAGTGCCACCCCTCCGTCATGAACCAGGGCAAACACATGGACGTGTTTGAGACGAAAGGGCATGGGCAGGGTGATCATGTAAAAATTTTCAAATATCTTCTCCATCAACGGCTACAATGCCTCCTTTTTATAAAACATAACACGCCCATTTTCATCTTTTGCATTGACCTTATACGATTGTTTCTGATAATTCAATGCCGGAACGATAAAGAAAGGACCTCCCATGAAATCCATAACGGTCACACGAAAACCCTTTATCATCGGCGTGATGGGAAGCCACAATGACGAATCGCCCGCCGTCATGGAAGAGGCCCGGCGTCTGGGTGAAGCCATTGCCGGGCGGGGGCATGTCCTGCTGACCGGTGGAGGCCCCGGTGTCATGCGCGCGGCTTCCGAAGGCGCTTACCGGGCGGGCGGCTTCGTCATCGGGATTTTACCCAACGACAGGAGGCACCCCCTGGAAAAATATCCCAATGAATATGTAGATATACCTATATACACGGGCATGTCCGACGCAAGGAATGTGATCAATGCCAAGACCCCCCATATCATTGTGGCCCTGAGCGGCGGCCCCGGGACGCTTTCAGAGATGGCCCTCGCCCTCCAAAGCGGAACGCCGGTGATCAGTCTCCACGCCACGCCATTCGAACTTCCCGGTGATTACGACTTTATCACGGTCGACACGCTCGAAGAAGCCCTCCGGGAAATCGATAGCATCCTGGAAAAATTGTAAAAAAGTAAACGCTTGAAATAATTATCTTTGTACAAATTTTCGCAGACGATAACCGCATTTGAGGCTCCCCATAAGGGGCCTTAATTTTGTTCAGGGTTAAACAAAACCTCATGAAAGATCAGGAATCAAAAAAGACCATCAGAAAGTACGCCTTCGCCAGCTTTCTGAACGACCTCGGCTCCGATATGATCTACCCGATCTGGCCTTTGTTTGTAACCTCCCTGGGCGCCAATATGACGATTCTGGGATTTATCGATGGTCTGGGAGAGGCCATTGTGTCCATATCACAGGCCCTTTCCGGCTATGTCTCCGACCGGATCAGAAAACGCAAGGTCTTCGTCTGGCTGGGTTACATATGCGCCTCCCTTTCGCGGATAGGTTATGCTTTTTCGACGGCATGGCAACAGGTTGTTCCCTTCAGGATTCTGGATCGGGCGGGAAAGATACGCAGCGCTCCCCGGGACGCCATCATCGCCGACCTTTCCACCCATGAAAACCGGGGCGGAAACTTTGGATTTTTAAGAACGATGGACAATCTGGGCGCCGTCTGCGGCATCCTGATCTGCATCTTCTTTGTTGAACTCCTTGGTTATGAGAGACTTTTTCTACTGGCCGCCCTACCTTCCATCGCCGCCGTCCTTCTCATTTTATCTCTGGGGAAAGAAAAGAAGCCGGCTGACAAAAAGCTTTACCAGCGGATTCGGCTGAGAGATTTTGACCGGAACTTCAAGCTGTTTCTGGGCGTAAGCGCCGTTTTTGCCATGGGTTCTTTCAGCTATTCCTTTTTACTGATTTACGCGAAGAAACTGGGTTTCCAGATTGTTTTTGTTCCTGTTCTTTATCTTATTTTTACGGCTTTTGCGGCTATTTCTTCTCTTCCATTCGGTAAACTTTCAGACCGGATCGGGCGAAAAGCTCTCATGGCGGTGTCCTTTATCCTCTGGGGAGGGGTGTGTCTGATCTTTATCTTTGTTGAAAACTACCTGGCGATCGTGCTGAGCTTTGTTCTCTACGGGTTACACCGGGGGGCCATCGATACCGTTCAGAAGACGTTTGTGTCTGAACTCGCTCCGGAAGATTACCGCGCCAGCGGCCTCGGCGGATTTCAGATGGTGATCGGTCTCTGTGCCCTTCCTGCATCACTCATTGCCGGCCTCCTCTGGGACAGGATCAGCATCAATGCACCCTTTTATCTCTCTCTGGTTTTGACCGTTACGGCATCCATCATTCTCCTGTTCGTAAACGAAAGACGGGAGGGGGCAATAATTTAAACGAGGCGCTTATATGATTCATTGGAATATCCTGTTAATAGGTTTTATCATTACATTTTTTGCCTGTTCCATCTTCCGGTGGATCCTGACGCAGATCAATGTCCGGCATCTCCGCCGGCATGGCCATGAAATACCAGAAGGATTCAGAGGAGATATTGATGAAGCCACCCTCTCCCAAATGACGGACTACACGGCTGAATCATCCCGTTTCGGTTCCATCGAACACGTTTTTGACGACGCGATAACGCTTGTGATCCTCCTGAGCGGGTTTCTGCCCTGGCTTGTCGTCATCATTCTTTCCTGGAATCTCCATTTCATTCTGTCGGGACTGACCTTTTTCGGTATCCTTGCCCTCATCAGCGGGATTTTGAATATCCCGTTCAGCCTGTACGGCACGTTTATCATCGAGAAAAAATACGGGTTCAGCACGATCACCCTGAGATTATGGATCACGGATTTCATTAAAAGTCTGTTCATCTCCGCGATTATGATGGGGATTCTCCTCGGCGCCTTTCTATCCCTGATCCATTATGCAAGGACGACCTGGTGGCTCTGGGTATGGCTTTTCTTCTCCGCTTTCCAGTTGCTCATGGTCTGGCTCTATCCCGTGCTGATCGCGCCTCTGTTTAACAAATTCGAACCGGTCAAAGACGAGACGCTGAAGGAAGCAATCGTAAATCTGATGGCGAAAGTGGGGTTGAAAACGGAAGGCGTTTACCAGATAGACGCGGAAAAACGGAGCAGGCACACAAACGCCTACTTCACCGGTCTGGGGAAAACGAAGCGCATCGTCCTTTACGATACCCTGCTGTCCTCCCACTCATCCGACGAAATTCTGTCTATTCTGGCCCATGAAGTCGGGCACTGGAAAAAACGGCACATCCTGAAGCAGCTTGTTTTCACGGAAACGGCATCACTTGCCGTTTTCTATCTGATCTATCGTCTTTCAGACTGGCCGCTTCTGTATCATACCTTCGGCTTCGAACAGGCCATTCCTTACGTCGGACTGCTGCTGCTCGCCGCAATCATCGGGCCGGTCGCCTTTTTTGTCACCCCGCTGGGATCTGTGATCATGAGAAAATTTGAACGGGAAGCGGACGACTTCAGCTTTGATCTCATGGGGACGGCGATACCGATGGCCGACGCCTTGAAACGCCTTGCGAAGGACAATCTTGCAAACCTTCACCCCCACCCGTTTTATGCCTGGTTTTATTATTCCCATCCTCCCCTGACGGAACGCATCGCCCGGCTCCGGCAAATGGAAACGGCGAGAAGGTCTTGATGGACTTGAAGACACAAGCGCATTATGATAAACGTATCATAAGATCTTTGAAAAATGCCCTTTTCTGTCATTCCGGGCTTGACCAGGAATCCATGGAATGGCTGAAAATACTGGATTCCGGCTTTCGAGACCGTGTCACAATAAGGAAAAATGTCATTCCGAACGAATGTGAGTAATCTTAAGATTTTAATATTATCAATCATTTAGATTTCTCACTTTGCTAGAAATGACAAAAAGAGAATTATAACACCGTCTTTTCG
>JAPLJQ010000117.1 GCA_026388495.1 Deltaproteobacteria bacterium
ACAAAAACCACCTTCACACCTCCCGCGGGCAATTCCAGCCTGCCGAGCAGGTCGGATATGGTGGCGTTGTCCGCCAGATCGATTTCCGCCGTCATCCCGGCGGACAGCCCGGGAAGATAACGGCTAAGTGTGGCATACAATCTCACATGGATCAGCATATGTATCCCATAAGAGAAGCCGGACAGGGACTTCACCCACCCGGCTTCCGGATCATTTACAGCCCGCCGTACACGGAGTCCAGGTCGCTGTCCGGCACGTCAAAAACCTGGTTGTGGGGCGGCAGGGGCTCAACCTTCATGAATTCGGGCACGCGGTCGGCTTCCTTGGATAAACCTGCAGCCTCGTTGAAGGCCCGTTCCTTTTTCAAAACCTCCACACCGTAGGCGTATGCGTCGTCCGCCGTCCACTTCGTACCTAATACGCCGTTGCACTCATCGATCATGCCCTGATAACCGCTCGCGATATCAAGGATCGCGAAAGCGATAAACAGGCAATGGCCTGTGGAATCGATGAACGCCGTTGTAGCCTGGAAAGCCCGGCTCAAGGCTACTTTCCCTTCCGCCAAAAGAGGATCCTGCTTGCCCATAACCCCGAGAATCTCCGGCGCCACGGTATATCCCGCCGTATGATCCGCACCCATCGTGCTGGTGGCGTAGGTAATTCCCATCCCTTTTACGGCGCGCGGTTCATACGCCGGCATGCCCTGGCCCTTCACCGCCGGCACGCGAACGACGCCGTATGCCTTTCCGGCAAATCCGGTGCCGCCTCCCAGCGTCCGTCCCAGGGGAGATCCCTTTCCCAACTCATGGATCAGGTTTATAGCGCCTTTGCCATCTCCGAAGGGGATAACCCCTGCCTCCATAGCGACGCCAAGGGTGGCGCCAGTTTCAATGGTATCAAGGCCATAGCCATTGCAGAGTTTAATCATCGTCGCTATATCATCAAGGTTGTCGATGCCGCAGTTGGCGCCGAGAGCCCAGTCGGATTCGTACTCCACGCACGAGGCACGCTCCGTTCCGTCGGCGTTGTACCAGGTGTTGGAGCACTGGATCGTGCAACCGGGGCTGCAGGCGTGGTTGTACAGTTCTTTTCCCAGACGCTGTTTGTTGCCCTCGAAAATGGCTTCGCCGGCGATCTTCGCCGCTCCTTCGAAACGCCCGCTGGAGAAATTGCGCGTCGGCAGACCGCCCGCCTCATTCAAAATGTTGATGAGGACGGCGGTTCCATAGGTATTGAGGGCGCCCTTTGGCTTGGTAATGTCGTGGGTCAGGAGCGATTCGGTTAACTTCTTCCTGCCCTCATCGAACAGTTCCTTATTGGCAATGGACACACCGGGGGCGCCGCTTGCATTAAGAACGATGAATTTTAGCCCCTTACTCCCCATGACGGAGCCCAATCCGCCACGTCCGGCATACCTGCTCGGACGTTTTGACAGATCATTAAAGACCACGCCTGCGTTGCCATATCCGTGCTCTCCTGCCACGCCGCAACCGGCGATGGAAATTTTCCCGCCGAACCGTTCGTATATTTTCGGATAAACGTCATAAAGGTCTTTTCCGGCATATTCCGCAGCATCGAAGAATTCCACTTTGGGCTTTCCTGCGGCGGCATCCCATGTAACAGAAGCCCCCCGGCGTTTCCCCGTCTCTTTCGGTTTGCCTTCAACCACCAGTGCCTTGATTTGCATCCTGGCCAAATCGGATGCCCATGAAGAGCCTGCATTTGATTCCTTGATACCGCCGGTAAGGGGCGATTTGGCGCCCACTGAAATTCGGGACGACGTTGATGCATTTGTTCCCGTTGCAATGCCCGGAGAAAATACAAGTTTGTTGTTCGGTCCCAGGGGATGACATAATGGGGGGACTTCATCTGAAACCAGCGTTGACGTCAACGCCCGGCCGGCAAGGGTTTGATAGGCAGGCGGGGCTTCCTCCACAGTACATTTTAAATCGGTCATGTTAAGTCTTAGAATCCACACGGCTTTCACTCCTTTCCCAAAGCTGGGGCTATCGCATGTAACTCCTGAACGAACGACACCTAATCCTCTCGTGACCCTCCTCTATCCCCTCTTCACCTCCTCTCGCATTATTACGTATTCCTCCGGCAAGTAAACATGTCAAAGCTTGTCATGCCGGACTTGGAGACTGTGTCGTAATAAGGAAAAATGTCATTCCGAACGAATGTGGGAATCTTAAGAATTTAATATTATTAATCATTTAGATTTCTCGCTTTGCTCGAAATGACAAAAAAAGAATTATGACACAGTCTCTTGGTCCGGCATCCAATATTTCAGTAGATTTCGGCTTCCGCAGGAATGACGTGATTTTAGGTATTTATCGCCGAAGTAATAACTGTCAGATAGTTGTAGTTATGGACTATGAATATAATTACGCTGCAGGAAATAACCGCCTCAAGAACCTTTGCTCTCCTTTTTGGACTTCTTCGCGGCCTTTTTTTCTTTCACCGTCTTGGTCGGTTTCTTCTTGGCTTCCTTCTTCTGGTCAACGCCTTTGCTCATAGTTTTCACCCCCAATGATGTAGGTTCTGCAAGTTCGCAATTTCTCGTTTATCTGTCTTTTGCAGCTTACCACTTCTTTAAAAAACTGAACATATTATTATGGCATATATTATCATGCTTTTATATTTGCTGCTAACAATATCCGATACATTGTTCTTTTTATAGCTGATATGAGACCTGGTTTATTTTAGTCAATAGTTTTTTAAAATATTTTATTCAGTCATTGAGAGAGTCACCTTGTCCGATCCTAGCATTTAGAGAGTCTCAACAGAGCTCTGATCGAGCTTAATTGGAACTAAGGTGACGACGGGGAGTTACAGAAGCTTTGCACGAAGGTCGATGTAATCGCCTTAAAGGTCTCAACGGTAATCCCCCCGTCTTCACAAGACTA
>JAPLJQ010000470.1 GCA_026388495.1 Deltaproteobacteria bacterium
CCCGGGACATTCATGTCAAGTATGACGACAGAAAACGGACACCCTTTTTCTTTTGCTTCTCTGTAAAGATTAACGGCTTCACGGCCATCCCTCGCAAGCTCAACGTCATATCCAAGATAATGAAGGACTATACCCGTTGCATTGCGTACGGTCTCATCGTCATCCATAACGAGAATTTTCCCTCCCCTTGCATAGAGATGCTCCGTCTCGATTTTCTTTACAGGGTCTTCCGGGGAAGATGCTGGAAGATACACATAAAAGGCGGAGCCGACACCCGGTTCTGAGTCAACAGATATAAAACCATTATGCTTTTTGATAATCGAATAACAAATTGTGAGCCCCAGGCCCATTCCCCTTGCACTGCCTGTTGGCTTGGTCGTAAAATAAGGGTCGAATATCCTCTGCAGATCCTCTTTGGCGATACCGACGCCATGATCCTTCACCCCCCATTTTACATACTTGCCTTCCTTCAGAGGCAGACCGTTGCCTGATGAGATAGTCACATTTTCAGCATGGATGGTAATAGCGCCCCCATCGGGCAGGGCTTCCCGGGCATTGGTGACCAGATTATGGATGACCTGCCGGATCTGTACATCATCCATCTCAACGGGCCAGAGATCATCGGGCAGAATAAAATCACACATAACATTGGCGCCGGATAGAGGCAAATCAGCCGAATCAACCAGCAATTGCGAGACGGAGCCTACCTTTCTTACAGACTCGCCTCCTTTGGCAAAGGTAATCAGGCGATGGGCCAATTCCTTTGCCTGAAGTCCAACCTTCTCGGCTATCTCCAGCCCCTCTGCCAGTTCTTCCTTTTCATCCGCAAGAGACAGCTTGGCAAGAAAGATATTCCGCAACATGACAGAGAGCAGATTATTAAAATCATGGGCGATACCACCTGCAAATATCTCAAGAGACTCGAGTTTTCTGACTCTGATTAATTCTTCTTCCGCCCGTTTCCGTTCCGTGACATCCTCCAGGGTCTCTATGGCGCCGACAAGTCCCCCCTGTGAATCCCTGATGACCGCCGCGGTGAAGCGCAGCCACTTTCCGGTGTCACTCAGCTCCGGGAAAAAGTCCGTTGCCTCGTATGCGTCATCCAGCAACCTGGACTTGATATATTTCTCAAAGTACCATTGGGGAATCGCTTCCAGGGACTGATCCACCAGCAGATCCGCCATACAGGGCCTCTCTTCTCTGTAGAATGCCCTCCAGTGCTCCGCTGTCCCGATAACTTTATCGGCATTGATGCCGCTCAGCTCCTCCAATGCCCTGTTCCAATACAAGACCCGGTGGTCCTTCCCGATCACAAAGGCGGGAATAGGCGATCCCTCAATAATGCTGTGCAATCTCCGTTCGCTTTCGCGAAGGGCTTCCTCAACCTCCTTGCGATGAGAAATGTCTTTTGAAACCACCGTCACAGCGATTGTTTTTTTTCCTTCCTGATCTTTAACGGGGCTAAATGTCCGGAGGAAGTACTTCCGGTCTCTCTCGCTCTCATGCTCGTGCTGGATAAATGTGCCGGTGTCGAACACATGCTCCACATACTGGGCAAACTCCCTCGCATCACCCTCTGAATGAACCTCGCCGTACATTCTGCCTATGATCTGATCCACTGGAAGCTCGAACCGTTCCAGGTGTCTTTCATTCATGAACAGATATCTGCAATCCCTGTCCACAAGATACATGGAATCCGCAGTTGAGGCCAGAGATCGATACTTCTCCTCCGATTCCCTCAACGCTTCCTCCGCCCGCTTCCGGTCCGTGATGTTTCTTGCAATCTCAAGACAGGAAACAATTCTCCCGCCGGTGTCTCTGATGGTGTTGGCTGTATTCTCCCAGAAGGCGATTTCTCCTGACGGCATCAGGACTCTTCTCTCGGATGTATGTGACTTACCGTCTTTATATGCCATCTCCACGGGACATCCGTTACAAACCCTATCATTCTTCTCATAGACCTGATAACATTTCTCTCCCAATCGGTCCCCGAAAATAGTCTTCAATATTTCATTTTGATAAATGATGTTAAAATTCAAATCCTGGATGCTGAGGCCGGATACCATTGCGTCTATTATAGATTGGAGTTTACTCTTTTCAGCGTAGAGATCTTCTTCCGCACGCCTGTGACCTGATTCTTCCTTTTTCAAATCAGTAACCTGCCGACCCAATTCCACGAGCTCTTTTATGAGTTGCTCTTTTGTTTTGTTTTCGTCTTTCATCTTACATGACTTTTTTTGCTCTGTCCTTTTTCATCCAATCGATTAACGCCTCTTCCCGTGCCTTTTTAATTCCGGCGAGTCGTTCGGGCGTCCGGTCGTACAATACAATACTTCAGGCGTGCGTCTCGGAAACGGTCTTTTGCAGAACGTCTTTGGTGTGGCCGATGCAAAATGATCGGCTCCGCTGTTCGATGTCTGCAAGCCTATCCTCCACACTTTTCTTTTCTATCATGTTGCTCCGTTCCATTTTCAGGAGGGAATTTGAGCTTGTATTTTATCCTATAGATGAATGCTGTCAATAAAAAAAGGCGGATGCTCTCACACCCGCCCCGGCCATGATCCAAAATGTCAATCTTTAGGGGTTGCGTCGATAACGTCTTTATCCCTATTTAGATTTTTTATAATTTTTTCCAGTAATTTAATCTGAATTTCGGCTTCCCTCTGTGCCGCTTCAACTTCCCATCGTTCGTAATTATGGTTTTCCGAACCCTTCATAATCAGGTCCATCCGTTTATTGCTTACGTCGATCATTTTCATGACCTGCTCTAAAATCTTGTCATGTTGCATTTAAATCCTCCTTTCCGATTGGGGCCAGTACACCCGCCCCGGCTCCAGGTTCAACGGTTTAAGTATATCATGATGCTCAGTCTATGTCTGCCTCTTTAGGCTGTAGCGGACAGTTTCAGATTGAATTCTTTACCACCATTCACTTGGTAGTCAGCGGTACTTTATCAAAAAAAAATGGTAGTTGGCTGGAAATGACCAAAGAACCAAATGACCTATTTGCCAAAGCGCACCGGGAGTGCCCGGGCGTTGAAGACGCCCGAATGGTGACACCAGTACCGGGTGCCAATGTCGAAATAGAAGTAGGCGGCGTCGGAACCGCGCGTCTCTGATGCCCAGGGACAACACATTGTAATCTCTATTAAATCAGTAACATGATATCCATGACGATTTTTTTTGCCAGAATCATACAACCCCGCAAGCTCATCCTGCGTCGGCATCCGCCAATCCGTATAACCGCCTCCGCGATAATTCTCGCAATAGCTCTTGGCGTTAGCCCAGTTGATATCGCTCCCATTGTCCTTCGCCGCCCACATCAGGTTCGTACTGGTGTCCAGAACCGTCCCATTTTCATAGGCGATGAAGCGACCGTCCCCGCCAGTCTCCCTGATCAACACATCAGGCTCCGATTTCGTCACATAAGAAGGGGCATCATAGGTGGAATCAGTGTCTGCTGGAGCTTTGGCCATACCGGGCTTGAAGTAAAAATCCCCCCTGAAGTGATGACAATTCCCAAGGCATCTGCTTGCCACCCGTTTCTCTGTTTAGTTTCTGCCTCACATTTTTGAAGACCTTCTCAATACTGAGTCCGGGTTCCTTCATGTACTGCAGGAGGGAGGATGTGTAGGGACTGTTTCTCCCCTTACCATCCAGAGCAACATCACCGGGACTGGTAGAATAAGATATAATGGTTCCCATTGGTGCTTTGGCAATAATGGCAAGACCCCGGGTTGCAGAACGAAAACCGCGAACATATGGATTGTCACGGCAGGCGTCAAGGATGACGATATTGATCCTGCTTTTGGCGTTATGCATCGTGGCAAGTGCTCTCCCGGCGTCTATGGCCTCATACTCCACATCCGTCTCTTCGTTAATCTTGGCACTCACAGGCATGAGATAGTTCACACCGTTAAGCTGCACACCATGACCTGCATAGTAGAACAGACCAACGTCTTGTCCCTTCAGTTGCCTTCCAAAATCCTCAAAAGCCTTGCCCATCTCTCTCTTGTCAGCATTTGTCTTGAGGATGACATTGAACCCCAACTTCTTCAGCGCGTCAGCCATGTCGGCTGCATCATTGACAGGATTTCTGAGTGGTGAGGACGTATATTTGCCATTGCCGATAACGAGAGCCAAACGTCGCTCCGTTGCTGCTTGTAAAGGATTTATGGTGATAAGAGTAAGCAGGAAAGATAAAAAAATGATCCTTGTCAGAAAAGATTTCATTGCTGTGCCCTTATTTCACGAATCGATTGGATAATATATACATAAACCATGAACAAACCACAATATTTGTTATAGATTTCTAAATGAAGTGTTGCATGTATGGGCTTTTATGGAAAAACAAGGAAGTTATTAGTATCAGGCGGTATTTAGAATAAACTTAATTGTTTGGAGGAGATTTTAACAGGTTCTCCGCCACCATATCCTGAAGCTTTTTTCTTATTTTCTCTATACTTTCTGGTTCCATTTTCTCGGCGGTATCTCTTCGAAACAGAATGTTTGCACAACTTTCACTTACTTTTACGATAGCTCCGGCATGGTGTCCCATCCATTCCTGCTTTAGTCTCACTTCCATATTACCCCCTATTACAGCCTGCTTGCCCGGCGGTTTCACAGTATTGAAACCATCTGTCCGTTGGCAACGGCCCCTCACACAACAACTCATCCATATCATAATTATTGCCGAAACAACATCATTGATAACTGGTTTAAATAAAGCATATTCATCAGAGTTGACGATTTGTGTAGTTCAGGAAGGCATCCGGATTCCACAGGAACAGAAAATATGCTGTCATGACTCCCCATCTTTCAACCCGTATTCAACAAGCTTCTCCGAAAATCCGATCTCCATCTTTTTATTTGAAAGAGCAGGATTTGCTCCGTATGCAGGTCTATTGCAGATTGATAACGTCACACTTCTCATTATTCAATTACTTGAAGGCATTTTTCTAACATTAAATTTGTTTTACTAACTTTTCCCTTTCCTCTTCTTCTGAAATCAAGAAATCAATGATCTTTCTTTTTTCTGTATGCGGCTCGAAGAGTTCCCGAAGAGCATACAATGCTTCATAACCGTCCGGATTGGTAGCGTAGTAAAAATCTTGAGCAAGCTCAGTAAATGTTCCCAATTTCACTTGATTCACACAAGCCCTTGTGTAATAAGCGATAAGAGTGGTCAATATATTTTCAAATTCATGGAAATAGGTCAAATCAGATAAAAGATCGATCCTGCCGGGGTAATGATCAAGGCCATATATGAGAAGCGCCTTGAGTTGTCGGTTTGTCCTTTTGAAATACTTTCTTATCAGCGGGAGATTTGGCCGC
>JAPLJQ010000378.1 GCA_026388495.1 Deltaproteobacteria bacterium
CTGGCGCACGAATATACATGGATTCAGATTAACGCATGCTTGGAGGAAATAAATAAATGGGTATCGTGATTCCTGCCATTAACTGGGCCAGCATCGCCCCGGAACTCGTCGTCTTTTCTACGGCCATGGTAGTGCTCTTGCTCGGGGCGTTTTTTCCCAGGATATCGAGCTGGCTCATCGCGGGGATAAGCCTTCTGGGTGTGTTCCTCGCCTTTATGGCGACGGTCTTGTTGTGGGGAAGTTCGGAGCTGGCTTTCAGCAATATGCTTGCACTCGATAACTACGGACTATTTTTCAACTTTATTTTCCTCATTTGCACCGCATTAACCATCCTGGCCTCCATCGACTACTTTGACAAAATGTCTGAACCCGTGGAGCATCCCGAGTATTACGGCCTTATATTATTTGCCTGCGTCGGCATGATGTTCATGGCGGCTGGGGCGGATTTGATCACGATATTCCTGGGCCTGGAAACCATGTCCATTGCCATCTATATTCTGGCCGGATTCGTCAAGAACGACCTTAAAGGCAATGAGGCCGCCATCAAATACCTGCTGCTGGGCGCTTTTTCCACCGGTTTCCTCCTTTATGGAATTGCGCTGATCTTCGGCGCCACCGGCTCAACCAATCTTGTTGCGATCTACAAGCATTTAAGTCTGTCTGCGAACGTATCCTTTCCCATGCTGCTCTTCGGCATGGCTCTTTTGATCGTGGGCTTCGGGTTTAAAATCGCCTCCGTGCCGTTCCACATGTGGACGCCGGATGTGTACGAAGGGGCGCCGACCGTCGTTACCGCCTTCATGGCCGCCGGCGTTAAAGCGGCTGCCTTTGCAGCCTTTCTGAGGGTCTTTGTCTTCGCATTGCCGTCGCTTCAGCCTGACTGGACCGCCATTCTCTGGGTGCTGGCGATCCTGACGATGACCATAGGCAATCTCGCGGCGCTTTTACAGGAAAACATCAAGCGCATGCTCGCCTATTCCAGCATTGCCCATGCCGGCTACATCATGATAGGCATGGTGGCTGCGAGGCATGCCGCCAATGATATCGGCACCTACAGCATCCTGTACTATCTGCTGGCATACACATTTATGAACATGGGAGCCTTCATCGTTGTGATTCTCTACGGACGGCATGCTGAAGATAATCTGAACATCGGCGATTATGCCGGGATGGGCTATAAATATCCCGTATTGGGCGTGACCATGGCCATCTTCATGTTTTCCCTGGCGGGAATTCCACCCACGGCCGGATTTGTGGGTAAATTCTATGTGTTCGCCGCCGCAGTAAAAGGCGGATTCATCGATTTAGCCATTATCGGCGTCATCAACAGCGTTCTTTCCGTGTATTATTATTTGCGCGTCACCGTAATGATTTATATGCGGGAGCCTGCCGCAGATATGCCCACCCTGAAATTCTCCCGGGCCGCCACCCTGGCGACCACCATTGCGGCATTGGCGACCCTGATTCTGGGGATATTCCCGGAAATATTTATCACCCTGGCCCGTCAATCCGTCTCCATGATTCTGGGTTAAGGCAACACACTGTTACGTATGGGTAATTGAGAAATCTTGTTTCTTTCAATCGTTGTCCACTAAATCCTTCCAACTTGCTCCAAAAATCCTCAACAGGAAGTGAGTATTAAACTCCTCGTCGTCGAGTTTTATTAGTGTCATAGCTACTGGTTCGGTAAATATCTTAAAATAAACTTGGCGCAACATTTTATCAAGAGCTTCAGCTGCTTCAACAAACTGATCGCATCGTGAAGCTTTGGCACGCTTCCCATGAACTACGATTGATCGAACCGAATATGCTCTCTTTACATCTCCATAAAGTACAGACCGCTTTCGCGGATCATCTTCAAGAAAAGAGGCAACTCTTTCACTCAATTGATGGGTAAGTTCGGAAGGATTTGAGGCGAAGAGAGCCTCAATGGCCGAACAATAGAAAGACACTTTTAATCCTATATCACTGTTAGCGCGCGCGGCAGACGTAAAATACAGCGCATGCTGGATACGGTTCGCAGGAGTTAATGTGGCTGAAGTACCAGTAGAAACAAAACGGCCAACACCAAGGTGGTTATTAACGATTGAACGGGCTTCCTTCAATTCGTCGCGGGAGAACGTAGTAGTCATTCTGCTGCCATCAGCTTTAGAAAGCTGCACCATATGTTGGTTGCTGTGCATAATACTCTTGCCATCTTTCAAGATGACAGTGAACCCCAATTGAGTATCGACAGCGTTGTCCTTCAA
>JAPLJQ010000214.1 GCA_026388495.1 Deltaproteobacteria bacterium
GGGACCCTCCGATGCCAAGTATTTGCCCTGCGCTGCGTTTGTCTTCCACGTTTACCAGAACCCTGATCTGCTTGTCGAGCTGCCTGAGTTCATCCATATTTACAGCGATATTGTTCACTTTCTCAGCCAGACCTTCAATCTGCACCTTCTGCTCTTTCGTCTGCTGCCGTAAACGGGCCAGCTCCGCCTTTTCTCTTTTTATCTTGATGTAATCGTATGATGTAAACATGGCAAAAAGAACCAACACCATCAGGCATAGAGAAAGACCCTTTAAAAGGGTACTCGATATCGTTATTTTTTTTGCCGAGCTTTTTTTCTTGGGAATAATCAGGAAAGTATAGAAATCCTTTGGCATTTATTTTCCTTTCAGACATTCTTCCGTTGACCTGTAAAAAAGAATTTGTAACATACCATAAACATCATAAATGTCAAGAACCGTTTGATTCTATGTTTTAAAATTGTCTTGACTTTAAAAGTCGTAATAAGCTACACAGCGCAAGCATATAATTTGTTAACGATTTAAGAAAGGAACTCCCATGGCAAAATATGAATCTAAATCCCTGAGAAATGTAGCAATTGTAGGACACGGAGCAACGGGGAAAACAACCCTTTGTGAATCGTTCCTTTTTATATCCGGCAAAACAGACAGGCCGGGGAGGGTCGACGAGGGATCGTCCTGCATGGATTTTGAGCCCGAGGAACAGAAACGCCACATCTCGATCAGCGCTGCAACCAATTCCATCGAATGGGAAAAACATAAAATCAATCTTCTGGATACACCCGGAGATTCCAATTTTGCATATGATACCAGAAACTGCCTTCGCATTGCAGACAGCGTCATAGTCGTCATAGACGCGGTGGGTGGCGTTGAATTCCAGACGGAGAAGGTCTGGGAATATGCCGACGAATACAACCTTCCCAGAATGATCTTCATCAACCGGATGGATCGGGAACGTGCCGATTTTACAAAGACGCTGGAAAGCATCAGCAACCGTCTCCGCAGGAAAGCCACACCGATTTTCCTTCCCATAGGGAAGGAAGACGCTTTCAAAGGCGTCGTCAACCTTATCACCAATAAGGCTCTCATCTTTGACGATCTTAAGGGCGCTTATAAAACGGCCGATATTCCCGGCGATATGGCGAAGGATGTTGAAATATTCCGGGAACGCATGGTGGAAGATATTGCAGAATCCGATGAAGTTCTGATGGAGAAGTACCTTGATGCGGGGGAACTCTCTGTTGAAGATTTAAAGGCTGGTCTTAAAAAAAGCGTTTTGGAAGGCGGCCTTATCCCTGTGACCTGCGGGTCCGCATTAAAGAACATCGGCATCGCACCTCTGATCGAATCGATCCTTGATATTCTCCCCTGCCCCGAGGATCGCGGCTCTGTAAAGGGAATAAAACCGGGGACGGATGAAGAGGCCGTCAGGGTTCCGGAAGAGTCTTCACCTTTCTCCGCGATGGTTTTCAAAACCATTGCCGATCCTTATGCCGGGCGCCTGACATTATTCAGGGTTTTTTCGGGCACGGTCAGTTCCGATTCCCATTTTTTCAATACAACACGCAAAATCAATGAGCGTATCGGAAACATTTTCTTCCTTGAGGGTAAAAACCAGAAACCGGTTGACTCCCCGCTGGTCCCCGGCGACATCGCAGCAGTTGCCAAGTTGAAGGAAACCGCTACCGGCGATACGATCTGCACTGAAAAATCCGCCATTTTATTTGATAAGGTAACCCCACCGCCGCCCATTATGTCTTTTGCCATAGCGCCCAAGAGTCGTGGAGACGAAGACAAGATTGTTTCTTCCATCAACCGGCTCCTTGAAGAAGATCCGACCCTCACCTTCCACAGAGATGAACAGACCAAGGAGATGATTCTGGCCGGCATGGGCCAGGTTCATATCGAAGTGACCATAGAAAAAATGAAGCGCAAATTCGGTGTGGAGGTCACACTGAAAATACCCAAAGTACCCTACAAGGAAACCATCAAGGGGAAAACCAACATCCAGGGAAAATACAAGAAACAGTCCGGCGGCCGCGGGCAGTTCGGAGACGCCTGGCTTGACATAGAACCCCTGCCGAGCGGCGGTGGTTTTGAATTTGTGGACAGGATAGTAGGTGGGGTCATTCCTCAGCAGTATCGGCCGGCTGTAGAAAAAGGCATTGTCGAAGCCATGAGTGAAGGGGTTCTTGCCGGTTATCCCGTTGTTGACGTCAAGGTTTCTCTCGTGGATGGTTCCTACCATAC
>JAPLJQ010000081.1 GCA_026388495.1 Deltaproteobacteria bacterium
CCTCCCCCTTGAAGAAGAGACAGCCCCTGAACGTATGTACTGGTCGACGGGACAGATGATCCTCAAGGGAGCGTCCTTTATAAAAAAACACCCTCAACTTTTCGGATGTTTCATCTCCAATTTTTCCTGCGGTCCCGATTCCTTCCTCGTAGGATACTTTCGCGACATCATGGACAGAAAACCTTTTTTGATTCTCGAACTGGATTCTCATGTTGCCGATGCAGGCCTGGAAACGAGGATCGAAGCTTTCATGGACATCATCAAGAATTACAGGGCAATGGAGAGGGAGGGGGACGCTCATCCATATCGGTCCCGATTTACCCCCGCGCATTTTGATTATTCAAAACAGGTGTTCATCGATTCCAGCGGCAGAGAATTTTCTTTTCACGATCCCCGCGTACATCTTGTTATCCCGTCCATGGGAAACTTCCTGAATGAAGCCGCCGCCGCCGTATTCAGATCCATGGGCATCCGCACAACAGCTCTTCCCACGGCGGATGAAGAGGTACTTAAACTGGGACGGGGCAATACCAGTTGCAAAGAATGTCTCCCCCTGCTGCTGACTGTGGGCAGCCTCCTGAAATACTTAAACTGCCGCGAAAACCAGGATGAACTCCTTGTTTATTTCATGCCGACGGCTTCCGGTCCTTGCCGGTTCGGTCAGTATTCGACCTTCATCGACCATCTCATTGCCCGGTCTGCCATACCGGATGTTGCCACATTCTCTCTTCAGGCTGAAAACAGCTACACCGGTTTCAGCGACAATGGATTCATCCTGAAACTGTGGTCATGCCTCGTGCTGGCCGATATCATGCAAGATATCTATTCCATTCTTCTGACCAACGCCGTCGATAAGGCTTCGGCCATGGAAATTTACAGTGAAGAATCAAGAAGAGTCATCCGGATATTCGAGGAGTCGCCCTCTTTCAAGGATCTGCAGGAAACGCTCACGTCAGTGGCAGCAGCCATCAAAAAGATCCCTGTTACAAGATCCCTGGATGAAACGCCTCGCATCTTATTGACCGGCGAAATATTTGTTCGCCATGACGATCTCTCCCGACAATTCCTCGTTGAGAAACTGGCCGAACAGGGTTTTGCCACCAAGGTCTCCAGTGTCATGGAGTGGATCTATTACACGGACTGGTGCTTCAAGGAAGGCTTGTCTGCCGCAATTCCCACATTCAAGGAGAGGATATCCCTGTTCCTGAGATCCACATGGATGAAGCAATACGAGAGAGCCTTCAAGAAGATCATGGCCCACTCAGATCTGCTTCCCTATCATCTGGAGGATGTGGATCACCTGATCAGGGGTATCCAGCATTTGATCAATCCCCATCTCACCGGTGAAGCGGTTCTGACTGTCGGGGCAGCCGTCAGCGAGATTCTTCACCGCTCCTGCGGGGTCATTGCCATTGGTCCTTTCGGTTGTATGCCCAATCGTCTCTCCGAAGCGATTCTCTCCGCCGAAATGGGCTCTGAACTTCCATTTCTCGCCATTGAGAGCGATGGAAATCTCTTTCCGCAGGTGATTACAGCCAAGCTGGAAGTTTTTCTCCTGCAGGCCATGAGAATCCACAAAAAATCAGGAATTCATGAGAAGGGGCCCTTTGATGAAAAATGATGGAATTTTACCAAAACCTATGTTAATTCGTCACGAAGTTCTGCACTGATGTGTTTGAACTTTAAGGAGGTTTATATATGAAATCGGAAAACAAAAACAGAAAAACATTTATCATGTTTCTCCTGGCATTTCTGATAGGGTTTTTTGTGGTCTCTCTTGTTGAGGTATTGCGCTCATCATTCTTCGTTCCCGTGGGGCCGAATGTCCAGACGGCTTCAGCGGTTTCGACAACCGAGGGCGCACGCGCGCCTGTTTCCTTTGCCGATCTGGCGGAAAAACTGAAACCCGCCGTCGTTAATATCAGCACCTCGAAAACCATACGGACGGGCAGGGGCGGATCACGAGCACCCTTCGGCGGAGCACCGCTGGACCGGTACTTCTGGGGAGATGATTTTTTTGAAAAATTCTTCGGGGACATTCCGAAGAAAGAGTTTAAACAGAGAAGTTTGGGATCCGGCATTATCATCAGCTCCGACGGGTATATCTTGACCAACAACCATGTTGTGGAACAGGCAGACAAGATCCTCGTAAAACGATCAACCGGGAGAGAATATGAGGAAAAAATCATCGGCAAGGACTCCAAGACCGACCTCGCTCTGATAAAAATCAAACCCGGCGATAG
>JAPLJQ010000587.1 GCA_026388495.1 Deltaproteobacteria bacterium
ACTGCCCTCTTCCCGGCTTACCGGATGAAGAAAATGGCCCTTCTCCTCATCATTTCGTTCTCTTCCCGAATGCGCAAGGGGCTGCTCATTTCCCGGAGTCTTCCATTCCGTCCGGATATCCTGTATCAGTACGCCCCCCTGGGCAATACTGATAAGTTGATGCCCGCCGCAAACCCCCAGGACCGGCAATGACGTCTCCTCCAGAATCCATTTTGCCAGAGCCAGGTCGAAGCGATCCCGACGCTCCGGCATCAATTCCTCATCCGGTTGCGGATGTCCGCCATAGTGATCAGGCCGGTAATCATCTCCCCCGATAAAAACAAATCCGTCCAAAAACGGTAAAATCTGCTGAAACATGGCCATGTCTCCGTAGGGCGGGACACAGAGGGGTATCCCCCCCGCCATGGCGACGGCGTCTACATAGCTGACAGGAACCAGGAAATCGAATTTTTCATACTTGTCGATGAGATCCATCGACATATTAAGACCGATGATTGGATGCCTCATCATGTAACGGCATCTCCTCTCTTATTAATTGTGCGCCACTATAGGGGAAATGAACCCATGTGTCAATATCTCCCGTCTTTATTCAGCTTAAATCCATCTAACCCCCATGCCCAAGCGTGGGCACAACGAAACATGAAAATCCTCCCCTGCCCCCCTTTAGCAAAGAGGGGTTGGGGGGATTTTCATGTAAACGGAGATTTAGGAAGAGAAACAAAACTTCATCATTGCCCTGGAAAACATGAAGCGCACCGTTGAGACTGTCCCGGCTGCAGCCATGCAGACACTGGAAGACGGAAACGGATCTCAAAACGGAGAGACCGGGGAGCCAAAACCGAGCAATAATTTAGCATGTAAATTATCGGCGGTATCGGTAGTTCGTTAATAAACGAAGAATTTATATCCCGGTACTATATAAAGGGGTCATCAAAATGGCAGAATTCTAACTTTAAATATGGTATAAAATAAAAAAGGGCAGGTCAGGAGTCCATCAATCCATATTAAGGAGGTGCAATATGAGTAAACGGCTTGAAGAAGACGCCAAGAAATGGGTAGATAACGCCGTAGATTTTTATAGGGCATCCGGAAAAAGAATCGCTTTGGCAGAATACACAAATCCCAATGGACAATTTGTTCAAGATGAAATGTATATTTATGCGTTAAACCGCAAAGGAACCATGCTTGCACATGGAGTCAATGAAAGGTTTGTAGGGGAGGATTTCAGTAACCTCAAGGATTCTGATGGAAAGAGTTTTATCAAGGAGCTTCTCGAAACTGCCAATACTCAAGGTAGTGGCTGGTTGGAATACAAATGGTCTAACCCGGTAACCAAAGAGGTGCTGCCTAAAAAGGTGTATTTTAAGAAAGTCGATGACCTGATCATTTGCAGCGGCGTCTATAAGCATGTTGTTCATCCTTTGAAATTCAGCTGCGTTTAATAGAAAAGGCATCCTCCGCAGCGGCTTTGAGTGCGAAGGTGGAATAGTATATTACATATTTTCGATTTCATCCCGACATTGTGATTGCAGCGTTGTGTTATACGCAACAATATATTTAAAAAAATACGTATTATCTGTAATACAGCCTTCCGATAAAAAAAGGCCACGGTTACAAAAACCGTGGCCTTTAAATGAAATGATTCACGACAGCTTACAACATCTCAAAGATCCCCGCCGCCCCCATGCCGCCGGCGATGCACATGGATACAATACCGCGTTTCGCCTTGCGACGCTTCAGCTCATAGAGGAGCTGGGCGGTCAGTTTGGCCCCTGTGCATCCCAAGGGATGGCCGAGGGCGATGGCGCCGCCGTTGGGATTGATGTCCCCGGCTGTCAGGCGGTTTTCGATACCGACAGACCTGATGGAGTAAAGGGCCTGACAGGCAAAGGCTTCATTGATTTCAAACACATCAATATCTTTTGACGTCAGTCCCGCCATTTTCAAAACTTTTGGTATGGCAAAGGCGGGACCAATACCCATTTCTTCCGGTTTACAGCCTGCAACGGCATAATGCGTCAGCCTTGCCAGGGGCTTTAATCCAAGCGACCTGGCTTTTTCATCGGTCATCAGCAGGGTCAGGGCCGCCCCGTCTGTCATCTGAGAGGAATTTCCTGCTGTTACGGAACCTCCCTGTTTGAAGGGAGATTTCAACCTCGCCAGATCCTCCATTGTGGTAGGCCATCTGACACCGTCATCCATATCGAAAATGGCCTGTTCTCTGATCCTTTTTCCATTTTTTGTTTTTGTATATCGATAGGCCGTAATGGGAATAATCTCCTCCTTGAATTTTCCGACCTTTATGGCTTCAAACGCCCGGCGGTTGCTCTCCATGCCGAATTTATCCTGATCTTCGCGGGAGATTTTGTAATTTGCAGCGACGTTTTCCGCGGTAATACCCATGGACACATAGGTATTCGGCAGATCGCCCCAGTCCGGATGAGGACGGAATATGCTTCCCCCCATGGGGATATGGGACATGGATTCGCAGCCGCCGGCAATGATCACTTCCGACCAGCCAGCCCTGATCTTCGCCGTCGCGTCGGCAATAGCCTGCACACCGGAAGAACAGAAACGGTTAATCACCATTCCCGATGTGGTAATGGGCAGTCCGCCTCCGATGGCAATTACCTTCCCAAGATTCATCCCCTGTTCGGCCTCAGGAAACGCGCACCCCACGATGAGATCATCCACATCTTCAGGCTTCAACGCGGGAACTCTTGCCAGGAGACCCTTTAAAACCTGGATGCCTATTTCATCTCCCCTGGTTCCGGCAAGCCCTCCCCTTCTGTACCGGCCACCCGGACTTCTGACGGATTCAACAATAACAGCATCACTCATGATCTTCCTCCTTCATCTTCTCTTAATTGCGCAAAGGTTTCCCTGTGTTGAGCATGTGCATGATCCTGTCCTGGGTCATCTGCTCGCCGCAGAGGCTCATGAAGGCTTCTCTCTCCAGGTCAAGGATTTCCTGTTCCGTGACCAGTGTGCCTTCCGGGCAGTCGCCGCCGGACAGAATATAGGCAAGCTTTCTGGCAATATACACATCATAGTCTGAAGCGAATTTGCCATGATTCATATTGTACAGG
>JAPLJQ010000384.1 GCA_026388495.1 Deltaproteobacteria bacterium
ACCATGCTCGGTCTCTACATTGCTCAACTGAATTACTTGGCAGAAGCCAAAGAGGCTATTGATCCCATCATTGACCTGGCCTTGAAGAATAATTACAAAAAGCGGCTCTGTCAGTTATTAACCATTCTGGGAACCTATTATCATTTTGTTGAGGAAGACACACCTAAGTCTTTGAACTCTTTTGAAGCATCCCTGAAAATAGCAAACGAAGTGCAAGATGTTATCACTTTAGCCTTGGGAAACTACTGGTATGGTTTTCCTTTGTCTTTCGACTGCCAGTTTGAACAGGCTGCCGCTTATATGCAGAAGGCAATTGATATTAATGTGTTTGTCAACAACCTATGGGGAATAGCGGCTATGAAGGGCACCCTTTCCCTTTTGTGTCATTATATGTCGGGAAATATAACACTGGGATTGCATACTGCCGAAGAGGCGCGGCAGGCGGCTGAAAAGAGTGGGGATGTTTATCCAAAAGGTATCGCATACACCAGTTACGGCACTGCCCATTTATCACGAGGATTCTTCGCTGATGCCGAAAAGTACCTTTTAGAGGGATTAGTGTTTTGCGATCGGAGCAATTTGCCAACATGGCGCGGCGTTGATCATTTTAATCTGGGCGATACTTATTATGCAATGGGAGATTTTTCAAAATCCAAAGAACATTATGATCAATCGTATATGATTTTTGAGCGTAGCCACCTGTTTCCCTCTTTTGCAGCTCTTGCAAAAGTTGGATATGCGAAATCAAAGGTAATGAGCCATGGGGAAGTGGATCTGAAGACGTTCGATGATCTTTATAAAAATAATAAGTTTAAATTATACGAAGGCTGGATGGCAAAGTTCATTGCAGAAATTTTCTTGAATATCGATGACCGGCATATGACTGAAGCTGAAGACTGGATCCACAAGGCCATAGAAGCTAATCAAAGAAACGGCATGCGAAGGCATTTGGGACAGGATCATGCCCTTTATGCTGAATTCTTCAAACGTAAGAGAGATCGCTTAAAGGCACAGGAGAATCTCGGAAAGGCCATAGAAATTCTGAAAGAATGCGGCGCCGACGGCTGGGTGGAAAAGTACGAGAAGGAGTTGGCGTTGATATCCTAACCTTCAATCTGGTTGGAGTTGAATATGAAGTGCCCGAAGTGCCAGACGGAAAGTTTGGAAGTGCAAAAGTTCTGTAAAGAATGTGGAACAAAGCTTTTGTTGGTCTGTCCCAACTGCCAACATGAAAATACACCTGGAGATAAATTTTGTGGTGATTGCGGGCAACAATTATTCACCACTGCAACAACACCCCCCAAGGAACTCTCCTTCGACGAGAAGATCGCCAAGATTCAGAAATATCTGCCTTCAGGAATTACCGAGAAGATCCTTTCCCAGCGGGACAGGATCGAGGGAGAAAAGAGACAGGTGACGGTGATGTTCTGCGACATGAAGGGCTTCACGCTGCTGTCCGAGAAACTCGGTCCTGAGGCGATGTATGCGGTGATGGACGAGGTCTATGAGATCCTGATCCACAAGGTCCATGAGTACGAAGGAACAGTCAACGAGATGACGGGGGACGGGGTCATGGCCTTGTTCGGCGCCCCCATCGCCCTGGAAGATGCCCCGCAGCGAGCCATACGCTCCGCCATGGCCATCCACCGGGAGATGACACGATTCAATGAACGGATGCGCCAGGAGAAGGGCGAATTTCCCCCGGTGAAGATGCGGATCGGGATTCACACCGGCCCGGTGGTGGTGGGGACACTGGGAAACGACCTCAGGGTGGAGTTCAAAGCCGTTGGGGACACGGTTAACATTGCTTCCCGGATGGAAAGTTTAGCCGAACCTGGGACCACGTATATCTCGGATGACACGTTCAAGATCACCGAGGGTATGTTCCGTGTCGAGGCTTTGGGGGAGAAGGATCTCAAGGGGAAGGAGAAGCCCCTCAAAGTCTATCAGGTCATTGCCCCGAGCAGCAGAAGAACCAGATTCGATGTGAGCGCCGAGCGAGGATTGACCCCCTTTGTGGGCAGACAGAGGGAACTGGAGCTACTCCTCGATGGTTTCGAGCGTTCCCGGGAAGGCAGAGGCCAGGCCATCTCCATCATCTCCGAGGCAGGGATCGGCAAGTCAAGGCTTCTCTATGAATTCCGCAAGGTCGTGACCAATGAGGATGTCACCTTCCTGGAAGGACGGTGCTTATCCTACAGCAGAAACGTAGCTTATCACCCCATCGTGGATATCCTGAAGGCGAACTTCGAGATCCAGGACAACGACACGGATCAGCAGATCCATCAGAAGGTCACCAGCTTCCTCAAGATCATCCAGGTTGATGAAGCCTCCACGCTGCCCTACCTGCTGGAGCTTCTCTCCGTGAAGAAGAGCGACATCGAGAAGATTCAAATGAGTCCCGAGGCAAGGAAGGACAGAACCCTGGAAGCCCTTAAAAGGATCACCCTCAAGGGATCAGAATTACGGCCCCTGGTCATGGCCGTTGAGGATCTCCACTGGATGGACCGGAGCTCCGAGGATGCCCTGAAGGAACTCATGGAGAGCATCTCCGGATCGAGGGTCTTTCTGATCTTTACCTACAGACCAGAGTTCATTCATACTTGGGGCAGCCGTTCCTACCACAGCCAGGTAACATTGAACAGGCTCTCCAACCGTGAGTGCCTCGCTATGATCGAGCATGTCCTTGCCACCAGGGACATAGATCGCAACTTAGAAGACCTGATCCTTCAGAAGGCCGAAGGGATCCCCTTCTTCATCGAGGAGTTCATAAAGTCCCTCCGGGAGTTGAAGATCATCGAAAAGAGCAACGGGACCTATAAACTGACCAAGGACCTCAAAGCCATCACCATCCCTTCCACGATCCAGGATGTGATCATGGCCCGTGTGGATCATCTTCCCGAGGGCGCCAGAGAAGTATTGAGAACCGGCTCGGTCATTGAACGTGAGTTTAGCCATGAGCTAATCCGGAAGGTGACCGGGCTGCCGGAGCAGGAGCTTCTATCTCATCTTTCCACACTCAGGGATTCCGAGCTCCTCTATGAACGGGGCATCTATCCCGGCAGCACCTACATCTTCAAGCATGCCCTCACCAAAGAGGTGGTCTACGACTCCATCCTCACGAAGAAGCGGAAGCAGATCCACGAGAAGATTGCCAGGACTATAGAAGAGATTTTCGGGAACAATATCTGTGACTGCTATGGCGTTCTGGCCAACCACTGCATGGCTTGTGAGGATTATGAGAAGGGCGCGGAGTATGCGAGGCTAGAGGCAAAAAGATACCAAAAGTCAGCCTCATTCAGAGATGCCATTGAGTATGCGAAGACAAACATAACATGTCTGGAACGAATGCCCCAGACAGATGCCAACCAGAGAAGAGTTATTGATGCCCGGACAATGCTTGCAAATTATTATTTACAGTTAAATCTCCATTATCTTGCAAGAGAAGCCGTAGAGCCGATTCTTGATCTGGCCTTGGCCTTAAATTATCGGAAACGGCTTCCTGCAATATACACAGCAATGGGAACAGGCTATCTATTGGTTGAGGAGGACAGCCACAAAGGATTTGCATTGATCGACCAGGGAATGAAAATGGCTGAAGAGGTTGCCGATTATCTTACATTGTGGATTGCACTCCATCAATCAGGTTGTGCCCTGGCCTACAATTCAGAGTTTGCGGAAGCCCACAAACGTCTTCAGCAATGTCTCGATTTCAGTCTGCTGGGAAAGAATCTGATCGCTATAGCATATTCAAAAGGAGCTATGTCTTGTTGCTATCAGATTGAGGGAAAGGTGAATCCTGCTCATGAATTTGCTCAGGAAACATTGACACTGGCCAAAGAAACCGGTGATGCCTTTATCAAAGGGATGGCTTACCCCATTTATGGTGCTTCTTGTTATCACAAAGGATTATTTGATGAGGCAAAAACCCATCTTGTAGAATGGGTCTCGTGCTATGAAAAACCGACTCCCGTAGGTTGGGCGGGATGGGGTTATTTATATTTGGGATGTATTTATATTGATTTGATTGAATATGATAATGCGGTGGATTGTTATAAAAAAATTATCCAAATCTTAGAAAAGGGAAGTTTAACGCCTTCCATAATTAAATATTTTCAATCATGCCTAATGAGGGCCAAGGTGTTAAAGCATAATCGGGATATCGAATTAAGCGAATTATTTGCATGCCAT
>JAPLJQ010000025.1 GCA_026388495.1 Deltaproteobacteria bacterium
TGCCGCCATCCATAAGGATTTTGAAAGGGGCTTTATCCGGGCCGAGGTTGTGAGCTATGAAGACTTTGTGACGTGCGGCAAGACCCTGGCGAATGCAAAAGCGGCGGGAAAACTTCGTCTGGAAGGGAAGGATTATATCGTAAAAGACGGGGACATCATCTCGTTTCGCTTTAATGTCTGAAGGAATGAACAACAGGCGGGCAAAAGAGATCAGCGGATATGCCGGTCCAGCTTGTTGCAGGTGTTACGCGAAAACATTATCTATGATTTGCTGCACTTCATAAAGCCATTTGTTTCTTTGCGCCTCTGTACTGATCACAAGAATATTGAACATCCTCCGATGAAAAATCGTTACTCCACATAGGTCAAAAATACAGTTCTTCCATAAGGTTTCAAGAGGATCGCCAAAAACGCTTATCTCTCTTTCTGTCGAAGTATTGGATGTGTTTAGCACCAAAGCGGCTTTAGCCTTCAATAAGCCAATGGGTTTCCCTTCCCCCTTGTCCCCTTCCAGGAATTCGTAAGCGACCCCCGGGCGAATCACTCTGTCGATCCATCCTTTCAGGATTGCCGGAGGCTGTCCCCACCAATTTGGATGAATGATGATAATTCCATCTGCCTGTGCAATTTCATGACAATGCTTTTCGATTTCCCTGGGGAGAGGAACGTCTGCAGGGATTTCACCGGAAGGTAAAATGGGATCGAATTTTTCTTCGTAGAGATCATGAAAAAAAACGTGATGCCCTTTTTTCGTCAGTGCCCGAACGGCAACATCTGCCATGGCGTGATTAAAGCTCTGTTTGTTGGGATGTGCAAGAATAACGGATATTTTCATTCGGCATGAATATCTTTCTGTCAGCTAAAAAATGAATAGACGAAAGTCGTATTTTGTGATGACACTTCGGCATTATACTAACATGGTTATGGAATATTACAAGTATCTTTCATGAGTTGCCTTTCAGTAGATCTGGTGTTGCGCCAGACGATATCTATTACTTAAGGACAAATTGGTGTAAACTTGGTTCGGAAGAGATCGAAGGGTTATTTAAATACAGAAAAGAATCTTGCCATAGAGGGCGGAGAAGTGTATTGACCGGGATCGTCTTTTGCGTAAATAGATGTTGGAGACGATTTAAAAAATGAATATTCATGCCTGAGAAGGCATGAATCCAAAGAGAACCGGATTTCCGCATACGCATGAATAACAAATTTATTTTTTACTGTCGAAGTCTATAAATAAGCAAAACACAGGAGAATTTGTTCATGATGGAGAAGGGGAGAGTTGCCGTCGTATTTCCCGGCCAGGGGAGTCAACGGCCCGGGATGGGAAAGGACTTCTATGATAACGTTCCGGCGAGCCGTGAGACATATGAGGAAGCGTCCCAGGCGGTGGGGTGGGATATTGCCGACATGTGTTTCGGGGAGGATGAGCGTCTCAACCTGACGGAGTTTACCCAGCCCTGCATTCTGACGACGGAGATTGCCATGCTGCGCGGGTTGCAGTCCCTTTTCGGCTTTTCACCGACTCTCTTCGGTGGTCACAGTCTCGGAGAATTTACCGCCCTGGTTGCCGCCGCCGCCCTGCCTTTATCCGAGGCCGTACGCATCGTCCAGATCCGTGGCCGCCTGATGCAGGAAGCCGTTCCCGTCGGTATGGGAGCCATGTCTGCGGTTATTTCCGACAATTTGGATGTAGCGCTTGTCTGCAAATCGCTTTCGGACATTCCCATAGACATTGCGAATATCAATTCGACAAACCAGGTGGTCATCAGCGGTGAGGCCGGTGCGATGCCCGATGCGGAGGTGAGGCTGCAGGAGGCGCTGGCAAAGAATAAGCCGTTGAGGTTTGTATCGCTCAATGTGAGCGCGCCGTTCCATAGTCGTTTCATGAGTGTCATTGTAGAACCGTTTGGAGATACGTTGCGGACGGTTGGAAAGGGAATAGATCACGAAAGGTCAGTAACGGTAACCTCAAATTTCAGGGGAGGCTTTCATTCGGGCCAGTATGAGGACCTGATTCACAATCTTGTATGTCAGTTGAACCATGCCGTCAGGTGGATAGATAATATGAAAAGTATTGCGTCACAGGCGGGTATGATCTATGAGGTTGGACCGGGCCGCCCCCTCCGGGATTTCTTCAAGACGATCCATGTGAGCTGCTCATCCGTTACGACGCTGTCAACGGCTGAGCGGACTTTTGAAGCCGGATGATGGCTGTTACGATATGGGGATCGTGAGGCACTCTGCACGTTCAAATGCAGAAGCGCCTCATGAATGAATGATTATTAGGCCGGCTTGACATTCTCTGCCGATGGGCCCTTGTCTCCCTGCTTGATATCGAAGCTCACACGTTGTCCTTCACTCAGGGTCTTAAACCCGTCGCCTTGAATCGCGCTGAAGTGGACAAATACATCGCCACCCTCATCATTGGCGATGAATCCGAAGCCCTTCTGTTCATTGAACCACTTTACGACACCGTTTGGCATTTGGCTATCCTCCTTTCATAAATTTTTAAGTTGGATTGCCATCATGACAGGAATAAAAAAAACCACCGAGCCCAAAAAAAAAGTGCGGTGGTTTATCCTTCTACTTCAAAATGTCTGTACCCAACTTCCTGCTCCCATGGACCGAAGCGATGCTAAACCGCTGCGAAGATTGTGATGGGAACTTTTCCTTGGCGATTTCGATATTCTTAATCTTAAAGAAAGTCAAGGAGTTTTTTTAATTAGAAAAGGTCATCCCAGCCAAGATTACGGTCGTCGCGGGTCTGGTTTTCCTTCATATGCTGTTCGATCTCTTTCCGGATGGTTTCAAAGCCTGCCTCATCCAGGTGTTCCGGTACATGGAAGGGGCGCCCCCAGCGGACGAATACGCGGCTGAAGGGCTTTGGTATCAGGGTGCGATCCCAGCTTTTCAGAACCCAGGCGCGATCGACGGTGATGTAAAAGGGGAATATTGGCACGCCGGATGCCTGGGCCATAACGATAAGCCCTGGCTTTACAACCCCTCTGGGGCCCCTCGGACCGTCGAGAACATGGACGGCAAACTGGTTTTGAACCAGATCGGCTATCATGGCGGCCAGGGCCTCCCTTCCTCCGCGGGAACTCGATCCCCTCACGGGCCGAAAGTGGAACCGTCTGTATATGTCGGCGATCATTTCCCCGTCACGGCTTTGGCTGATCATGACGGCGGGTTGATACATTTGAAACCTTCTGGTGTAACCCATGACGATGAATATGCGCTGATGCCAGACGGCGGCTATCATCTTCTGGCCGCCTTTGAGGTAGTCTAAAACCTCCGCTTCTTCCTTTTCATTGACCACTTCGATACTCACGAGAGCCATATACATCCGAACGAGGTAATGGGCGAGGGGAATGATTCCGAACTTTATGGCAAGGCGAGACAGTTGTTTAATCATCTGAAAAATCTTCTAATGTTTCACGTGAAACATTTTTTATTTAACGGATATATGTCTGTATTTAAAACAGCATGCGGAGCGGACATTCGTGACATCGGGGCGTTTTTCTGCAAAAATGTTTGCCCGTGTTCACCAGCAGGGCATGATATTGATTATACAGGGGAACGCTTTGAGGAATATGGTTCATAAAAAGATTCTGTATGTCCGTATATGTCGCATCTGCACGGATAATGTCGTGTCGCTCTAATATCCTTCGGGTGTAGGCATCTATCACAAAAATGGGTTTGCCTCCCCCATAGAGAAGGATACTGTCCGCCGTCTCCTCTCCGATGCCTCTGACCGTGAGAAGCCCCTCCCTCAGCGTCCGGAGGTTCTGGGAAAACATGCCCTCCAGGTTGCCGCCATATTCCTCGTACAGGTACCGGACAAAGGATTTTAATCTCCCGGTCTTGACGTGGTAATACCCCGACGATCTGATCAGTTCGGCCAGGACACCATCTTCCGTCGCCAGAATTGCTTCCGGGGAGAGAACATCTTTTGATTTGAGATTATCGATGGCAATTTCTACGTTCCGCCATGCTGTATTCTGAGTCAGAATAGCGCCGACGATGACCTCAAAAGGAGAGTCGCCAGGCCACCACCTGAGATCACCAAAGTGTGCGTCCAGTAAATCGTAGATTGACAGCAGGCGTTCATTTTCGTTTACGCGGGGATTCGACATCCTATGGAAGCGTCCTACTTTCCAAGGCTGACAAAAAAAGTCGCTTTTCCGCGCTTGATTAAAAAAAGAATGCTGCTCTTTGCTTTTTTCTTCGATATTTCCTTCATATAGTCCTTCACGGAAGATATTTTTACCTTGTTGACCTGGAGGATAATATCCTGGGGCTGAATCCCTCTTTCGTCGGCAGGACTTCCATCTTTCACGTCAACAACGATAACGCCGTTTTTGCTTGCGATGCCTAAATATTGGGCAATTTCAGGCGTGATGTCCTGGACCGTCATTCCGAAATTTTCCAGGGACTCCCGCGCCTGGGCTACTTCCGGCTGTCCCTTCCGTTCAGCAACGATAACGTAAAATATTTTTTCCTGTCCGTCCCGCTGGACCTTGACCTCCACCCTGTCACCGACGTGAAATGTGGCGATCGTGAGCAGTAACTCGTGCGAATCCTTTATCTTCTTGCCGTTCACTTCTATAATGATGTCGCCTGTCCTGAGGCCGGCCCTGTCGGCGGGATCTCCCTTGAAAATATCGGAAATAAGGGCGCCGGTGATATCTTTGAGTTTGAGGTTTTTGGCAATATCTTCTGTAATGTCTTGAACGGAAACGCCAAGCCATCCACGGGTGACTTTCCCCTTTGTCTTTAAGTCCGGCAAAATCACTTTGGCCATGTTGATGGGAATGGCGAAACCGATTCCCTGCCCCTGCGCAACGATGGCTGTATTGATTCCGACGACTTTCCCTTCCATGTTAAAGAGAGGTCCCCCGCTGTTTCCCGGATTGATCGAAGCATCCGTCTGAATGAAATTATCGTACGGTCCCGCACCGATCACCCTGCCTTTGGCGCTGACGATTCCCGCCGTTACAGTCTGTTCAAGACCGAACGGATTGCCGATGGCGATCACCCAGTCACCGACACGAAGCTTGTCGGAGTCTCCAATATCGGCGACAGGCAAACTATCGCCGGGTTTGATTTTTATCAGAGCGAGGTCGGTCTTGGAGTCCTTGCCGATGATTTTTGCCTCATATTCTCTCCCGGTTGATAGTTTTACGAGGATCTTGTCTGCCTGTTCCACAACATGGTTGTTGGTAAAGATATACCCGTCAGAGCTGATGATAATGCCGGACCCTAGGCTTCTCTGTTTAAACTCTTTCTTCGGAATGTCCCCAAAGAATCTTTCAAAAAAATCATCTCCCCAGAAGTACCGATCACGGGGCGATCCGCCGAAGGGTGATCGTGATCCGCCCCTGCCCGTCCGTATGGTTTTCGAGGTGCTGATATTGACGACGGAGGGTTTCAGTTTTTCCGCCAGATCGGCAAAGGAAACAGGCGCGCGTGCGCCTTCGGTTGTCGAAACCGCTGAAGCCGTCTGGACATTCGGCCCCACGGGAACGAAGAATGATGAGCGCAATACCTCAACAAGAGAGACCACAAAAAACCCTATCAGAAATGCCAGGAGAAA
>JAPLJQ010000009.1 GCA_026388495.1 Deltaproteobacteria bacterium
AGTGGTATCCCGCAATGATCGTCGGCCTGCCCGACGGCGTCTTGATCAGGAATTGCCTACCCGAAATGATCAGGTCACGAACGTGTATCCTGTCTTCCTCATGCTCGTAACCTTCTGCAATGTTTTCAACTTCCCGTATCTCATACGTCCGTCTCGCCGCTTCCGCCGCCCACTTCTTTTTCAACTGTCCCTGACAGATCGCAATAGACGCCGAGACGATAACCGTACTCCCGGTCTTTACGGGAATCTCAAAGATACCGGGCCTGAAGAGGTCCTCCCGCCAGTCATAACCCCGTTCCCTTTCCATTTCATATTCAAAATGATTGTACCATACGGGGGAAGGGGAGAACTGAGACTTGACATTGGTTTGAATACATATGAGAGGCATGCCGTCGTACGGTTCCATTATGAATCCGTTACGGATACCGCGCGTTTCCGCGCGGAGATTGGGGTTTTGCCTGGACAGTGCGTGGTATCCCCGGTATGCCATAAAAGGTTTCAGGATCAGGATGCCCGGAGCGCGACAACGCTCGACATCATATCTGACAAGAACGCAATCCTCTCCCCGCACCATCATGACGGCTTTATGAATGCGGACATGATCCGTTTCATAAACGAACCGGGGACATTCATTTAACTGGAAGGACGTAAGAAAATGCCTCCCCTCCGGGACAAATACACCGGGGTACTGACAGCACGAAAGGTAGGATTCCTGACCATTCACAACGACGGAGTCTTCAATCCGCGAAAGGAGGACGTGTCTTCCCCGGGGTTTGTTGAGATTCGCGACCAGCAGGCCATGATATTTCCGTGTGTTACAATTCAGAATAGTGCTGGATGCATATCCGCCCAGCCCGTTGGTTTCAAGCCACTCCAGATTCAACGCTTTCTCTGGATTCAGGCAGGATGACTCTTCGATCTTGACTCTCATCATGGCAGGTTGTACACCTCTATCCCCTGAGGCGGCCTGAATGCAAACAGGCGATTGGAGAGATTGGTATTGGTCTTGATATCCGTGAATCGAATGCGGGTGACGTTGCCATACATGTCGGAAAAACGGCACTGTATCATCAAAAAAGTGTCTTTATCGATGGTCAGAAAAAGCCTGTCGACACCAAAGCCCGATTCTTTTGGGGTCAGGGTGACAAGATAATTGCCCTTTGCATCAACGGGGCCTTCCCCGGAAAAGCTAACGTTAAAATCATCATCCAGTTTTCCTATGCCTGAAAGGAGCTTGACCGTCAATTTCGATTTAAGAACTTCTTCGGCATTCTGGACGTACACGACCCTGTCTTCCGGAATGTAGAGCCAGGCTTTTTCGGGATTGATGATCAGCTTCTTTACTTTTGGTTTTAAATAATGCCACAGCATTCTCTTTGGATTTTTTATATAAATCACCCCTTCTTCCCTCTCGGATTTTTTCAGGGCTTTAATGGTGATTTCCTGAACAAACCTCGCCTTCAGATCCTCCGTTTTTTCATACCTCTCCTGTATTTTTGTGACAACTTCTCTGAGAGACAAAAGCTCTGCCCGGGCCGCAGGGACAGGAAAAAACAGCAGGCATATCAAGATGCCTGCTGTGATTGTCAGGGTAATCGGATAGATCCTGAATAATGCAAATATTTTATGTTTTTTCATGACAAAAACGACTCAAAATGGCACATTTTTTTCCCAAAGTTAACAACCCGGCCGGAAGAGGCCAATAAGTCATAGAAATCTAAAGGAGCTTTCTTATATTGCCGTAATTATTACGTTTATCGATTGCACAAACCTTATGCAATGAGGTATAAATATGAATCATTTGAAGACTTACAGTTGTTATCAACAGCCTTATCAACAACCTTTTCAACATATCTGTGGATTTCAATTCCAAGTGCCTGTATCAAGGAGAATATCCCTTTCCGATAACCTTTTTATTAATCTGTGACCTTAACTCTCCATCCAAAGGGATCTTCCTTTTCCCCATATTGAATCTGCAGAATTTCATTATATAATTTTTCAGTCAGGGCGCCAACTTTTCCTCCATTGATGACCGACGCCTTGCCCTTATAAAAAAACTGCCCGATGGGAGAAACGATGGCCGCCGTCCCCGATGCAAAAGCTTCTTTCAGACTGCCGTCGGCCTGAGCTGACAAAACGTCGTCTATGGATATGGGTCTCTCATTCACCGGAATGCCCCAGCTTCTGGCTAACTGAATGACCGAATCGCGTGTGACACCGGGAAGGATTGTCCCCCCCAGGGGAGGCGTGATCAGTTCATCACCAATGACGAAAAAAACATTGCTCGTACCCACCTCTTCAACATATTTCATTTCAATGGCATCAAGCCACAACACCTGCGTATATCCCATTTCATTGGCTATTCTGCTCGCATAAAGACTTGCGGCATAATTGCCGGCCGCTTTACAATTTCCCGTTCCGCCACGCACCGATCGGACATACTCCTCGCTGACATACATCTTTGTCGGATTGAAACCCTCCGGATAATATGCCCCCACAGGCCCCACAACAATAAAAAACAGGTACTCATTGGCAGGATGCACACCCAGAGCCTTCTCCGTTGCAATCATGGTTGGACGGATATAGAGGGAAGTTCCTATGCCCCGGGGAATCCAGTCCTTCTCCAAAAGAATCAGCTTTTTCAAAGCATCCATAAACATCGCCGCATCAATACCCGCCATGCACATTCTTTCCGCGGAGACGTTCATGCGTTTGATGTTTTCATCAGGCCTGAAGAGAAATATTGCGTCGTTTTTACCCCTGTATGCCTTCATCCCTTCAAAAATTTCCTGCCCATAATGAAGACACATCGATGTGGGATCGAGGGATAAGGCCCGGTAGGGTTCTATCACAGCATCGTGCCACCCCCTGTCGACATGATATTTCGCGGTAAACATATGATCGGTAAATATCTTGCCGAATCCGAGCTTGGATTCATCAAGAGGTTTCAACTTCATCTTTTCCGGTTCGATTTTTTTAATCCTGATCTCCATAAATTCATCCCCCTGAATTCATTAAACACCATATTGACTTGAACTTTTGAAAAACCGCGTCTCACGTCATTGCGAGACTTCTTAGCATTAAATCATCTTTCTATCAAGGTTTCTGTACTGGATGGCCTCCGCAACGTGACTGGAGCGAATGGCCTCTTCTTCATCCAGATCGGCTATGGTCCTGGCAATCTTTAAAATTTTTGTATAAGCACGGGCGCTGAGACCGAGCCGGTCTATGGCCATCTCGATGAGCTTC
The DNA here is from genome assembly GCA_026388495.1 of Deltaproteobacteria bacterium. Lineage (GTDB taxonomy): Bacteria > Desulfobacterota > Syntrophia > Syntrophales > UBA2185 > JAPLJQ01. Next base: position 3,250 of record JAPLJQ010000009.1, read on the forward strand.
TGGGAATCGTCATCGATGATGCAATACGCCTTGATCTGTTTGTCGGACATGCGGGCATTAAACCGGATGTTGTTATCCTGAAATCTCCTGTCCTGCATCCCTCTTGCCCGGTTGACCCGCTCTGCAATATCCGGAGACGACTCACCTGCCGATTTGCCTGTTAGATCGCGATATTTCACGGACGGCACTTCTATATGAATATCGATTCTGTCCATGAGGGGCCCCGAAATTCTTGATTGATACTGCCGTATCTGTTGCGGGGAACACCGGCAGGATCTCTTCGTATCGCCATAATAGCCGCATGGACAGGGATTCATTGCCGCTACAAGCATAAATTCCGCGGGATAGGCAGCCGTAACGGAAGACCGTGTGATCGTCACCGATCCGTCCTCAATGGGTTGCCGCAAGGATTCAAGGACATTTCTTCTGAACTCGGGAAGTTCATCTAAAAACAAAACCCCGTGGTGGGCAAGGCTGATTTCACCCGGTTTGGGCATGTGTCCTCCTCCCACGAGTCCTGCGGCTGAAATGGTATGATGAGGCGCCCGAAAGGGCCTTGTTCCCAGCAGGATATCCTTTTTTTCGTGAATGCCGGCGACGGAAAATATCTTTGTTGTTTCAATCGCTTCCTCAAAAGACAGTTTCGGAAGAATTGTGGGAAGCCTCTGGGCAAGCATGGTCTTCCCCGACCCGGGAGGACCGATCATGATGATATTATGTCCGCCCGCCGCTGCAACCTCCAGAGCCCTCTTTGCCTGCTCCTGTCCCCGTATCTCACCAAAATCATGCGGATAATGGAGGCTCCGTTCAAATACATCCCTGACGTCGAGTTTGAACGGCTCTATTTTTCTGTTTCCGTTAAAAAACTCCACGACATCGGACAGCCTGTCAACGGGTATGACATCGGTGGATTCCACCACCGCCCCTTCGGCGGCGTTCTCACTCGCCAGGATGATTCCCCTTTTGCCCGCCTTTCTTGCCAGAAAGGCCGAGGAGAGGACGCCATGAACGCCCTTGATACTGCCGTCTAAAGACAATTCCCCGACCAGGATATAATCCTGAAGGGTTTCGGACCGGATACAGCCTTCCGCCGCCAGGATGCCCACGGCGATAGGCAAATCAAAACCCGTTCCTTCTTTTTTGATATCAGCGGGGGCAAGGTTTACGGTAACGTGATTTTTCGGAAATCCGTAGCCGGAATTTTTTATGGCCGCCTTGATGCGATCCTTGCTTTCCCTGACGGCAACATCGGGAAGTCCCACCGTCGAGAATTGAGGGAGGCCGGGGGAAACATCGACCTCTACATCAACGGGATACGATTCTATGCCGATGACGGTACTGCTTGCGACCTTTACAATCAATCTTCGCCCCCTGCAGACCTCTCC
>JAPLJQ010000279.1 GCA_026388495.1 Deltaproteobacteria bacterium
AATCTGCAGGGGAAAGCCCACGATAAAGACATTCATTTGCGGAACAGTCCGGGCAATCACACCTAATGCCACATTGGTGAAAAGCAGGACGGCCATGACAGGTGCGCTGACTTTTATCGCCGTTATGAATAATCCCTTTGCAAAGATTATCATGGCCTGTATTAACGGCCCGGAAAAATGATACCCGAACGGGGCAACGATGCGGTAGCTGTCAACGATGGCAAATATGAATATGTGGTGCGCGTCAATGGCAAGATATACAAGCATGGCGATCAGATATTGAAATTCCGCCATGATGGATACCTGCGCACTGGACACCGGGTCAATAACGTTGACAATGGAGAATCCCATCTGGAGGCCGATCATCTCTCCCGCGAACTGTATCCCTGCAAAAATGATTTTGGCCGCAAATCCGATAACGACGCCGATCAGTACTTCACCGGCCATGGCTATGGCGATAGCGACAATTTCCGCTTCCGCCTGAAAATGGGGAATGTCTGCACGCACGGAAGGGAAAACAAGAAGAGAAATCAGGATTGCGAGCCCCCCCTTCACCCGGAGGGGGACGGATTTTTCTCCCAGGACGGGGATCATGACAAGAATGGCGCCGATCCTGAGAAAGACGAAAGTCAATATAAGGACTTGCTCGGTATTCAGGATCGGTAGCCCCATGGTTTCCCCTATTTGATATAGGTGGGGATGTTAATAAAGAGGTTATGGGTAAACGACACGAGAAGATTAATCATCCAGGGAAGCGCAGCCACCAGTGTGACGAGGCAGGCGACGATTTTCGGAACGAAAACCAGCGTCATTTCCTGTACATGGGTGACGGCTTGAAACAGACTGATGACAACTCCCACAACGAGCCCCACAATAAGCACCGGGGCGGATACGAGCAGGGTGACCCTGATGGTTTCCGCCATAATTCCCACAATAAAATCAAGAGTCATAATGGTTTTCCTTCCTTCTTATTGAAAACTCTGGACGATGGATCCGACAATCAGGTACCACCCGTCTACAAGTACAAAGAGCAGCAGCTTAAAAGGCATGCTGATCATAATCGGGGGGAGCATCATCATTCCCATGGAAAGAAGAATACTCGATACGACGATATCAATGATGAAAAACGGCAGAAAGATCAGGAAACCAATCTGGAAGGCTGTTTTCAATTCACTGATCACAAAAGCAGGTATGAGAACGGACAGGGAAATGTCCAGAGGCTTTTCAGGTCTTTTTTCTTTAGCTATCTTGACAAATAAAGCCAGATCCTTTTCTCTGGTTTGTTTGAGCATGAAGTTTTTCACCGGTGCGGCGGCAAGACTGAAGGCTTCCTCTGTCGTGATTTTATCCTCATAATAGGGTTTCAAAGCCTCATCATTGACCTTTTGCCAGACGGGAGCCATAATAAAAAAAGTGAGAAACAGGGCAAGTCCGATAATAATCTGGTTGGGGGGCATCTGTTGCGTGCCGAGAGCATGTCTCAAGAGGGACAGGACGACGACAATCCGTGTAAAGGAAGTCACCATCAGTAAAATAGCAGGAGCCAGGGATAGCACCGTCAGAATAAAAAGCAATTGAATGACCGTCGATGCCTTGCCCGAATCCGCATTACCGCCGATTGTCAGGCTGACGTTCGGAATGGGAAGCGGTTCGGCGAACGCAGCAGCGGCAGCAAAAAGGGCGATCATAATGGCGATCAATGCGACGAGATGTTTGCGATGCATGGATTACCTGTCCTTTCGCATGCGGCTGAAATTCTGAAGCAGCGATTTATAACGGGAGAAGGGATCAGAAACGGGAAGCAATCTTTCATTAAGGCGAATACCTTTCAGTTTTTCAACGGCTTCCTGATCTGTGATCGTTGCAAGGATGGACATTTGATGATCCGTCACACCCAGCAACATAGCTTGCCCGAGAACCTCGACCAGCAGGATGCTGCTTTTCGGACCGAGGTAACAGGACGAAATAACATGGATCATGGCGCTCCCGCCAGCCGTAGCGGGAGATTGATAGAAATACTTTTTTATTAAATACATGGCGCCGATCATCATAGCGATCACAACGGCAAGGGCGGCAAGCATTTTGAAAAAAGACCAGAAGAAGCTTACGGAATCCAAGATGTCCCCTCCTACTTCAGTTTGTTTATCCGTTCGGACGGCGAAATGATGTCTGTGAGCCGGACTCCGAATTTTTCGTTAACAACAACCACTTCACCACGAGCAATGAGCCTTTGATTGACGAAAACATCCATAGGTTCGCCGGCCAGCTTTGACAGTTCAACAACGGAACCCTGCCCTAACTGGAGAAGCTCACTGATCAGCATTCTGTTGCGGCCCAATTCAACGGAAAGAGACAGAGGGATATCCAGGATGAAATCCAGATCCAGTGTCGGCTTGGGTGATTCGACTTTCTGAATTTCTTCAAATGAAACAGCGCTGACTTCGACAGGCGGTTTGCCCGTCTTGGACTGTTCCAACTCGCTCTGCACATCATCCCACTCCAGGTCATGCTCGTTTTCTTTTGGGGTGTCCGATGCTTCGGGCGTATCTATGTTTTTCAGCATGGCATCTATTTCACTCTGTTCCATAATCGTTTACCTCATCATTTGAAATGATATGCGAAACCTGTATCGCCTGGTTTCCTTTATAAATAACGGGACGGCCTCTGAATTTCAAAACGCCCTCGACAAATATATCGATGGGATCAGATACATATTGATCCAGGGGGATGACGTCTCCCTTTTTAAGATTGATAACATCGCCTGTATTGACTTGTGCGTTTCCCAAACACGCATTAAGATTAACCTGTGAGGCAAACAGGCCGGATTTGAACCGGTTGATCCAGGTTTTATCCACCTCAAGCTGTTCACTTTGGTAGCCTGCCTGCAAACGGTCCCGAAGCGGTTCAAGTGTCGAATAAGGAATACACAGCGAAATCGTTCCCGATGAATACTCCACCTCAATCTCGAAACTTGAAACAATGACGACATCGGTTGGTGGAACAAGTTGAACGAATTGAGGATTGATCTCGGACCGCAGATAAGACGTCTTCACGTTAATGAGCGATTGCCATGCCTTCTCAATATCCCCGAGAGCACTCAGTACAACCTTCTTGATAATGTTGTTCTCAATGGCTGTGAACTCACGCCCTTCGATTTTATAGGTATTTCTTCCTGAACCCCCGAAAATGATGTCAACAAGCATGAAAATAATTTTTGATTCGACGATGATTAAAGCGCTGCCCCGTAAAGGTTCCATCTTGAACAGGTGCATGCTGGTCGGGACGGGAATCATTTTCAGGAATTCTCCGAATTTCACCATATCGGTCGATATGGCGCTTACGCTTGTTACCTTGCGCAGTAATGAAGACAGGGTGGTTCTGAAGAGCCGGACAAACTTTTCGTTGGTCATTTCCAGCGTGGGCATGCGACCCCGTATGATCCTGTCCTGACTCGTCAGGTCATAGGTCATGACATCCGACGGATCACGGAGATCAGAAAGGTCGGTTTCAATCTCACCGCCCGATATTCCCCTTAAAAGGGCATCAACCTCTTCCTGCGATAAAATATTAGCCACGAGAAACTCCCTCTGCCGTCACTGGACAACAAAATCCGTAAAGTAGACCTTTGTCACTTTGCCGCTAATCAGAATATTATTGATACGTCCTGCGATATCTTCACGAAGACGCTGTTTTCCGGACAAATCCATTAAATCCTTGTATGTTTTGGACGTGAGCAGGTCCAGGATGCTATCGCGAAGCCGGGGTTTGAGCTGTTCAAGTTCGGGAACGACGGTCGCTTCGGAAACTTCCAACTGGATCACGAGTTTCAGATATCTTTCCCCGTTGGTATCCGCAATATTGATGATGAAGGCTTCCATCGGCCAGATGGCGATGACCGGCGGTTGTTTAACCGAGGCCTTCTTGCCATCCGTCTTTGTAAAAAAGTAAAACCCGGCGACAGCGCCCGATGTAATAACCGCCAAAGCCACAGCCACCATGATGATCCATTTCAATTTAGATTTCTTTTTCGGTTCCGCCGCCTGCTCTTCCTGATCTTCCTGTTTTTCCGTCGATTCTTTCTTGTTTTTTGCCATAACTCCCTCACTTCAATGATATGATCATATTAACCCGTCTGTTCAACGCTCTGCCTTCAGGATGGTCATTGGGTGCAACAGGCCTTGAATCGGCATATCCTGCCGCTGAGAGCTTGCCCGGATCAATGTTGCATTCATCGATGAGATATTTCACGACATTGATGGCCCTTTGCGTGGAAAGTTCCCAGTTCGAGGGAAAAGCGTTGTTGGTTACCGGGATTGTGTCTGTATGTCCTTCGACGCGGATAGAGCCGGCTGCATTAAGCTTTTGTCCCACCTGCCTTAAGACGTCGTTGTGAATGATATCGGCGGATCCTGAGTGATAAAGGAAAAGTTCTGGAAGGACGATGGATATACCCCCCGCAACCGGACGGACATGGAGCCCGTCAATCCTGCCGATCTCGCGGATCAGATATGCCCGGTTATCTTCTGTTGTGACGTTCCCGGACCCAAGAGCTTTTGCCGCAGATGATGAAAAATCCTGAACTTTATCCGCATGGATACTGGACATGGAAACCAGGAGGATGAAGAATGTAAGCAAAACCGTTAACAGGTCATTAAAACTCATCTGCCACGTTCTTGTCTGAAGTTTTACAGAACTGTCCGGCCTCTTCATGTGCCTGGCCTTAAAATGATTTCAATACGCCGATTCTGTTGACGGCCTTCCGGTGTGTCATTGCTTGCCACAGGGTGATATGCGGCGAAGCCGACGGCTGCAAGTCTTTTTGGAGGCATGCCGCCGTTGTCCTGAAAATATCTCAAAATATTAACCGCCCGTATTGTCGACAGTTCCCAGTTTGAGGGATATTTTGCCGTTTTAATCGGACGATTATCCGTATGTCCTTCAACCTGGATAGCCAGATCGTGTTGTTGTGCAATTTTAATGACGCCGTCGAGTATGGAATGCACCGATTCGTTGAGGGAGGCGTCGCCGGAGCCGAATAAAACCGGGTTTGGCACAACAGCTTTAATGCCATCCTCGGTTCTGGCAACGGAAATATTGCCGCTCATTCCCGCAGTGACCGCCAGTTGTTGCAGAGATTGCATCGCTTGATTCATGTCGGGCGCTGTCATCGAAACATCCTGCGCCGCCTTTTCAATGGTTTTTTTTTGCAGAAACCGGTCCGTGTCAATTGCGGAGTATGCAATCAGCATGACAAAAAACACGACGAGGAGCAGCATGAGAGAACAGTAAATCGTCTGCCATTGAGGAGTCGGGTCGTCCGTTGATGTTTGTGTCCGTCTAATCACGATAGAATCTCGACTTCCTTTCTCCCGGGGCAATATATGAATGAAGCTTTTGCTCGATAACCCTCGGATTGTCCCCGGATTGAATGGAGAGTATCCCGTTGATGATCACCTGCTTTAATAAGAGTTCCTGGGAACTTTTGGTTTTAAGCTTTCCAGCAATGGGAAGAAAAACCAGGTTGGCCAGAATCACGCCGTAGAATGTGGTAATCAGGGCGATTGCCATGGCCGGACCGATTGCGCCTGGGTTGTTCATCTGTTGAAGCATCTGAACGAGGCCGATGAGCGTCCCGACAAGGCCCATGGCCGGCGCAAAGTTGCCCATGGTTGTGAAAATCTCTGCACCAAGCCTGTGTCGCTCGCCAATATAGTCCAGTTCCGTTTCAAGAATTTCTGATATTTGTGTGGGGTTTACACCGTCCACGACAAGGTTGATGGCTTTTGCCAGGAAGGGATCTTTCGTCTGTTTGATCATTTTCTGAAGAGAAATGATGCCCTCGCGGCGACAGATTTTCGATATTTCAACAAGTTGATTGATAACGACATCGGCCTGTTGTTTTTTACCCCGGAAAGCGTTTTTAGCCACGTTGATAACACCCAGCAAGTCGGCAATCGGATAATTGATTAAAACAGCGCCAAAAGTGCCGCCCAATACGGTCATGGCAGACGGCCCGTCAAAGAACCATGTAATGCCTCCTCCGGAGGCCATGGCAATGATGACGAGACCAAATCCACCCAGGATTCCGATAATCGT
>JAPLJQ010000332.1 GCA_026388495.1 Deltaproteobacteria bacterium
CTTTTTTCCCCTTCAATTTCCTTTTTGGAGTATCCAGACAATTTTTCACTTTCCGTATTGGCCATTCTGATGATCAGGTCTTCTCCGTATACGACGGTTGCCGTTCCCGTATTTTCGAATATAGTCCGGTATCTTTTTTCCGATTCCTGAATTTCCTGTTCGATCCTCTTATAGGAAGTGATATCTTCAAGGGTTTCGATAGCCCCTACAAGGTCTCCGCGGGAATCCCTGATGACGGACGCCGTAAAGTGCAGCCACTTTCCTTTCTTGCCCAGCTTGGGGAAAAAGTCCGTCGCCTCATGCGCATCTTCCGATAACGTCGACTTTTTGTGCTTTTCTCTGTACCATTGAGAAATATCCCTTGCCCCTTCATCGACCAGTATATCCGCCAGACAGGGCCTCTCCGTGTCGTAAAACGCCTTCCATTGCCCGGTAGTTCCGACCACGTCGTCCGCCCTGATCCCCGTGATGTCCTCCAGTGCTTTGTTCCAGTACATGACCCTGTGATTTTTCCCGATGACGAATGCCGGGGTTGGTGAGCCCTGAATGATGCTGTGCAGTTTCTGCTCGCTTTCCCGCAGCGCCGCCTCCACCTGTTTGACCTCGGTGATGTCCGAACAGGTCAGGATATATTCGCCGGTTTCCAACAGCACGGCAATAAAGTTGACGATTCTTTCCTTGCCATTTTTGCATGTTACGTTAAATGTCCTGGGTTTGTTTTCTCCCGGGGGAGCATTCCTGAAGTCATTGACCCACGTTGCGATGACTTCATTCCGGTATTCAGGATCGGGGAAGGCCTTTCTGAACCATTCCTTGCCATTGGGGATTTCATTCATGTCGTAACCGAACAGTTCGATGAATTTCGGATTGACGTGTCGGTATGTTCCGTCTCTGTCGATGAGGACCACCCCGTAAGGAACCAGGCCTATGGTGGTTATAATTTTTTGCCGCTCCGTATGCAGCGCCTCTTGCGACAGCTTGTTGGCGGTAATGTCGATACTGGCGGACTGGACGGCGGGTTTGCCCCGGTACTCGATCAATGCGGAGAACGTTTCCAACCAGAATACTTTTCCGTCCTTCCGCAGTGCGCGATACTCGTAGCGGTCGGGAACCGGCTTGCCGTCAAGGCGTTCCCGGGTACGCCTCCATACGAGTTCTCTGTCTTCGGGATGGATGCCTGCTTTCAGTTTCTCCGGAGGGGCGTTCAGGAGTTCCTCAACGGTATAACCGCTCATCTCGGAAAAGCGCCGGTTGGTAAATACAATCCTCCCGTCCTGCACAATCAACAGACCTTGGAGGGAGTGATCAACCAGGGCATGATAGGCTTCCGGTGTCGCCAGATGTTTCTTTTTAGATTTTTCAAGTTCGGCAATACGACGGTGAGCACTGTCCAGTTCAGCGATGAGATGCTCTTTCGTAAGTGGCATATGTCAGATTCCTCCCTCGGAGTAACGCCTTGTATATGTCTTTCTGCCGGGAATCCGGCGGTATGTCTCGTCCGGATAACCTAAGGCAATGACAGCGTAAACCTGTTCATTATCCGGAATCCCCAGAGTTTTTTTGATGTCGGGATCTTCTTTCATAGCCTCCACGGCAAACCCGATGAGGCAACTGCCAAGCCCCATGCTGTGAGCCGCAAGGAGGATGTTCTGCGTGGCCAGCAGGGCATCCTCTCTCGGACAACTGGCGCCACGCTTCGACCCGATGACGATGGCCGCTGTCGCCCCATGAAACAGCATGTCAGTGCCCCCTTTATCCCATTCAGAGAGCGCTTC
>JAPLJQ010000167.1 GCA_026388495.1 Deltaproteobacteria bacterium
CCCTTGATTTCGTCTTGGGCATGGCGGGTGCTGCGAGGTTCGACGCTTCAAAAAAAGGGATATGGGCTTCTGTGACAGGAGGCTTCCTCGGTGCTATCATCATGACACCGGTTCTTTTTGGCTTTGGCACGATTGCCGGATTTTTTTTGGGAGGATTTACGGGTATTCTGATCACGGAGTTGATCCGTCAGGTCCAGTTGAAGCCGGCGATCAGGACCGGGTATGGCATTATCCTGGGAAAGTTTACGGGTATGCTTGCCAAAGGTTTTTTTGCTTTTGTGATGATCATTATCACCCTGACAAATATATATTCATAATATAAGGACTCTTTTCATGACCAAAACGAAATCCAAGTTTCAAGAATACGCCGAGGCGATCATCATCGCCATACTGATCGCTCTCTTTATCAGAACATTTGTCGTTCAGGCCTTTAAAATCCCTTCCGGATCAATGAAACAGACTTTTCAAATCGGTGATCATATCCTGGTCAGCAAATTCATCTATGGCATAAAAATACCCTTCATAAGAAAAACCCTCATACCCCTGGGCGATCCAAAAAGAGGGGATATCGTTGTTTTTATTTATCCGGAAGATAGATCCAAGGATTTTATCAAACGGGTCATTGCAATCGGTGGAGACACGATAGAAATCAGAAATAAGAAAATTTTTCTCAATGGATTGCCGCACAGCGATTCCCATGCGATTTATTCAGATGACTTCATCATTCCCGGCGCCATCCAGCCTCGTGATAATTTCGGTCCCATTACGGTCCGTCCCGGCGCCATATTTGTAATGGGAGATAACAGGGACCAGAGTTATGACAGTCGATTCTGGGGGTCTGTCGATCTGAAAGACGTCATGGGGAAGGCTTTTATGATATACTGGTCGTGGGATAAAGAAAACCGCACAGTCCGTTGGAACAGGATCGGGCAAATCCCGCGATAATCACGATGTCAGTTACAGTCCGATATAATCATCCTTCAAAAACATCTCAAGCTCCGCCATCCATCCCGGGGACGGAGACTGTTGAAAAGGTGGTTCTGCCTTTTCAAATACCTTGTCACATTTTATATCATAGATGTGATGACCATGGCAGCTGAGAGTGCGATGAGGGCAATCACGATTACCCAGGTGATGATGTTCATAACAGGGCCATTGGTGTAGTCTCCCATAATACGTCGGTCATTGATAAGAAAAAGCATGAATATCAAGACAAAGGGAAGCATGACGCCATTTATAACCTGAGAATAAAACATGATGGAAATCAGAGGAATGTCAGGCAGGAGAATGATTCCCGCCCCTAAAAAGATCATGAGAGAGTAAAGACCGTAGAATTGCGGCGCGCCTGAAAACCTATGGTTAAGGCTGGACTCCCACCCAAAAGCCTCGCAGATCGTATAAGCCGTGGAAAGAGGTAAAATAGATGCGGCAAACAGTGAGGCATTGAGAAGACCAAAGGCAAACAACCATGAACAGTATGTCCCCGCCAGGGGCTGCAAAGCGAGGGCTGCATCCTTGGCCGTCTCTATTTTTATTCCGTTTTGATACAGGGTAACGGCACAGAGCATTATGATGAAAAACGCGACGACATTGACTATAATGGATCCGAAGATCACATCCATACGGGCAAACTTGTAATCTGTCGGTTTAAGTCCCTTGTCAACAATGGAAGACTGCAGATAAAATTGCATCCAGGGCGCAATAGTTGTCCCGACAACCCCAACAGCCATGGTAAGGAAGCGGAAATCAAACGTCAGGGTTGGTGTAATGAGGGCTTTACCAACCTGCCCCCAGTCCGGTTTGCCCATAAAGCCTGAAACAATGTATGCCAGATAAAAAAGGCATGCGACAAGGAATGCCTTTTCCACAGATTTGTAATTTCCCTTGACGACAAGCCACCAGACAAATATGGCTGCCAGAGGCACCGAGGAGTATTTGCTTATGCCGAAGATTTCCAAACTTGCCGCCACTCCGGCAAACTCTGAAATGGTGTTGCCCAGATTCGTAATAAACAGAACGATCATGAGATAAAACGTTACCCTGGCGCCGAAACGTTCTCGGATCAGGTCCGAAAGACCCTTGCCTGAAACAACACCCATACGGGCACACATTTCCTGAATAACGATAAGGGCAATGGTAATGGGAATCAGTGTCCAGAGAAGGGAAAGGCCAAACTCAGACCCAGCCAGAGAATAGGTGGTGATGCCACCTGCATCATTATCGACGTTGGAAGTAATAATTCCCGGTCCGATAAGGGCAAAAAACAGTCCCAGCGATTTCCAGGAACGCCTGCGGGGGCCACTTTTAAACATGTCTCGAATTGATGTTCTGCTATTTGTTTCAGACATGATTTTCTATCACCATCTTCTTCCATCGCCGTTACTTTCCCAATAAAGGGGCAACCACCTCGAGGAGATTTTTAAAGATGATTACACCCTTGATCCTGTCCATTTCATCCACTACGGGTATGGCCATAATACCATACTTCGCAAACTGCTCGGCAATCGTTTCCTTCTCCTCATCAAGAGATACAGACACAACCCTTGTATCCATCAGATCAGAAAGCAGGGTTTCAGGAGGCGCAACCAAAAGTTCCCGTAAACTGAGCATACCCAAAAGACGCTCTTCGTCATCAGTCACATAAAGATAATAGACAAAGTCCATATCTTCCGCCTCTTTACGGATACATTCCAGGGCTCCCCCCGCTGTTATCGAAGGCAAAAAAGACAAAAACGAGGTGGTCATGAGTCCTCCCGCTGTTTCTTCCGGATGGGCCAGCAATTCCTTCACGTCCTCTGCCATGTCACTTTCCATCTCC
>JAPLJQ010000604.1 GCA_026388495.1 Deltaproteobacteria bacterium
CACCTCGGCTACGACGTCGTGGAAATGGTTTTGGCAGACCAAGACAGCTGGGACAGATACGAGGCGGCCAAGTGGCTCACCATGCGCCGATGGCTTGAAGCCAATCCCGACGACGAGTTCGCGAAAGATGTTCGAGCCAAACTAACCTCGGAACCCGAGCGCTACGCCGCTTACACGCGTGAATACCTGGGCTGGGGCGTGTTCGCGCTGATGACGCGGTGCTGAGGGGATTACCGGGCGACTCAGAAAGTGGGGAAAATCCAATCATGCCTAACATCTATATGGCCTTCGGTTGTCAAGAAAATAGTTCTCCTATAGATCGGAAAAAGAGCAATAAAAAGTATCCGTCCAAAAAGTTAATGAAGCCTTGACAAACGACCCTATGGTTCGGACTTGCGTCTTCCGTCGTGAGAGTCAAAAATATGTTTGCTTCTCTTTTCAATGGTATGATATAATGGAATACCATCAAAGGAGGTTGATTATGGGAAAAACGAAAATAGCAATTACAATGGATGCCGAATTTATCGGTGAATTAGATAGACTGGTCGAGAAGAATTATTTTCAGAATCGCAGCCAGGCAATCTGTGATGCTGTGCGCGAAAAACTCGCCAGAATGAAGCGCAGTCGGCTATCTTTGGAATGCGCAAAACTAGATCCGAAATTTGAAAAAGCTATGGCGGACGAAGGATTAGCTGCGGATGTGAGCCAATGGCCAGAATATTAAGAGGTGAAATTCGGTGGGCTGATTTGAATCCCGTGCGAGGTCGTGAACAGGCAGGCTTGCGCCCTGTGCTCATTCTGAGCCACGACATTTTTAATGAAAGCTCAGGTACAGTTATAGCCGTGGCTATTACAAGCCAACCACAAAAGGCTGGATTCCCATTAACACTTGAACTGAAATCTCCAAATTTACCCAAGAAGTCATGGCTTAAAATTAGTCAAATCCGTACCTTGTCTGTAGAAAGAATTGGGAAAGTCATTGGCAAAGCATCTCTGGAAGAGTTGAATCAGACCATTGAAGGGCTGAATGAAATTATTGCGTAACAAAATCAATCCAGCCGATCGCTACGCTCCGGCTGATTTTTTCGTTCGAACCGGAAGATCAAGAAAGACCAAATGAAAGATAAGGACGACGTCATCAAAACAATTTGCGGGGCGCTGTCCGAAGGAAACATCGCAGACGCTTCTGACATTGCTCGTCGGGAGTACCCGTTTTTCGTTCCGTCTTTAGTGACGCGTAACTTCAACGAAACGCAAGCTCTTCGGATATTTGTCCGTGACGGATTTGTTGATCGGTATTCAGGCAAGCACCTCTTATTTCCACCTGTTCTTCGACTGCTTTCCTTCTTGCTTCCTAAAGAATTCCCCTTCCATCGCAATTGGAAAATGAAAGAGACTCATCCAATATACTGGGAACGCTTCCCCACCCTTGATCACATCATTCCTATCGCCCGTGGCGGCACGGATGACGCAGATAATCTCATTTCAACGTCAATGCTCAGAAACAGCGCAAAAGCGAATTGGACCTTGGAGGAACTCGATTGGTCCGTCCATCCGCCTGGAGACATGGATCAATGGGATGGTATGCTGTCCTGGTTCGTTAAGTACATGGAAAAAGACCGGAATAATATGAAGGGCAAGTATTTAGATCGTTGGTACCGGGTGGCACGATCATTATATTCGCGCGATTTTTTGTGGACCAAGACATAGCAAATGTGATATAAAATATTTATGCGTTGGGCAATCATCTACTACAGTGAATCAGTACAAGAAGAAATCCTTGCATTGCCGGCGGGCTTTCTTGGCCGCTATCTCCGATATTCCGACCGAATGGAGATCTACGGCCCGGACTTGGGTATGCCACACACCCGCTCTATGGGTGACGGGCTGTTTGAGTTACGGCTAAAAGCCGCGGAAGGAATTGGACGGGTTTTTTACTGCACGATGGTTGGCAAGAAGATTGTGATGTTACATCAATTCATAAAGAAAACGGATAAAACCCCTATCAAAGAGCTTGGAATAGCTCGGCGGAGGATGAAGGAGATCAAGAATGCTTACACACAAAGAACTTAAAGCTCGCGCCCTCGAACGGGTGGACGTAAAAGACGAATACGAAAGGCTTGACGAGGAATTTGCTTTCCTGGACGAGTTTCTGAAGGCGCGTGCCGCCGCCGGTATCACACAGGCGGAAGTCGCCGAGCGTATCGGTACAACCCAATCAGCTATCGCTCGTTTAGAGTCCGGCAGTGGAAAACACTCGCCATCACTGGCCACATTGCAAAAGTATGCACATGCACTTGGTTGTCGCCTTGAATTGCATCTGATTAATGACACTCTCAAGGCAGCAGGTCGAACAACGCGCTCAACCGGACGCGCGAAAAAGCTGCGCGCTGGTTAGCTCCTCGTTCGCTATAAATAAATATTGCCATTATGACGTTATAGTGCTATAGCTACATAGCAACAATGGAGGTGATATTATGGGATCAACAATGAGAGCCACTGTATATTTGGACCCTGAATTACACAAAGCACTCAGGCTAAAAGCAGTTGAAACATCACAGTCCTTTTCAAAGCTGGTAAATGATGCCATTAAGGAATCTCTCGCGGAAGACGCTGAAGATATTGCAGCTTTTGAAGAAAGGGCGAAGGAGCCACTTATCAGCTATGAAGTGATGATCAAGAGGCTGAAAAAAGATGGCCGAATATAAAATCTACTTTAAAGAATCTGTTGAAAAAGACTTCCGTACAGTACCAAAGAAAGATCTTCAAAAAATCCTGTTTCGCATCGAGGCACTTGCAAAAGATCCAAGGCCTCCGGGCCATGAGAAGCTTTCAGGTCAAGAGAAATATCGTGTCCGTCAAGGACGATACAGAATCATCTATTCTATTCAAGATAAAGAACTTACTGTTTGGGTGGTAAAGATAGGGCAACGAAAAGATGTTTACCGCTGAAGCGAACAAGGTCAATCCAGCCGATCGCTAACGCTCCGGCTGATTTTATCGTTTTGGCCTGAAAATATTTCTTGATCATTTTTCTCAAAATGGCTATACTTCGGATATACATTGGGAGGTAGTCACATGCTTGCAAAAATTCAAAAATGGGGAAATAGCCAGGGGCTTCGTCTTGCCAAAAATCTTCTTGCGGATGCACAGCTTGGTATCGGTGATGAGGTGGATATCAGCGTAAAAGACGGCATTATGATTGTCACACCAGCCCAAAAAATACGTGGGCGGCACATGCTTAAGGATCTTGTGGCGCGTATTCCTGAGAACTACCAAACCAGCGAAGTTGAATGGGGCGAGCCAGTGGGCAAGGAGGCGTGGTAAATGCCTGCCTATATCCCCAGACAAGGGGACATCATTGCGATCACGTTTGATCCACAATCAGGTCATGAGCAGAGAGGGCGGCGCCCAGCTTTTGTTGTTAGCAAGGACCTGTTCAACCAAAGCACTGGTTTGGCTATTGTGTGTCCAATTACAAATACAGAGCGCGGTTTTCCTTTTCATATACCTATTCCAAAAGACAGTAAGCTTAAGGGCTTCATAATGGTAGAGCAAGTCAAATCTGTCGACTTTCGATCTCGCCGCGCAAAACGTATCGAACACGGTAGTGATGAGTTGCTGTCAGAAGCGCTTTCCATTCTGGATGCCTGCATCTATTAATCGGCCAACATGGCACTTCACCTGACAGCAAGGGCCTTTCGGCCCTCGCTGCAGGTGAGGTTTTCGTTGAGCCTGTAGGAAAAGGGGTAAAACCCGTTATTTTGGCATTTCCCAGACTTATAAGTATCTGATTTTATTAAGCGGGATTTTTCACAAAATGGTCAAATAAGACTTTTTCTACAGACTCGTTAGCCGTCATACGAATAGAAAAATATGGAGTTTAAAATGATCATAAGGAATGAAACAATTTCAGATATTGAAGCAATATCCAAAATTACCATAGCTGCCTTTCAGAATCTTCAAATTAGCAATCACACAGAACAATTCATAATAAACGCATTACGGAATGCCAATGTGCTGACTATTTCGCTGGTTGCAGAGATTGAGGGACAGGTGGTAGGCCATATTGCTTTTTCGCCAGTAACAATTTCTGACGGTGCAATAAG
>JAPLJQ010000333.1 GCA_026388495.1 Deltaproteobacteria bacterium
ATTATGTGGGAGATTCTCTGGGATTAAGTGTTCAGGCGTCGAAAACAACGGCGGATGTGATCGTTTTCTGCGGCGTCTATTTCATGGCAGAAACGGCGAAAATCCTTTCACCGGACAGGATTGTTCTCATCCCGGACGAGAAAGCGGGGTGCCCCATGGCGGATATGATCACGGCGGATCAATTGCGGACATTGAAGGCGGAACACCCCCGGGCAAAGGTTCTGTGTTATGTGAACACAACGGCGGCGGTGAAAGCCGAATGTGATGTCTGCTGCACCTCCGGGAATGCTGAACGGATCGTCAGAGAGGCGTTTCGGAGCGAGGACGAGATCATTTTTGCCCCCGATCAGTATCTGGCTCATTATGTATCGAAGCAGGTCGGACGGGATTTCATAACCTGGAAAGGTTTCTGCCCGACGCACGCCAGGATATTGCCCGGGAATGTTTTAGAACAAAAGGAGCGATACCCTGAAGCGAAGGTCATCGTGCATCCCGAATGCACCGTCGGCGTCACCAGACTGGCCGACCGGGTGCTCTCGACGGGGGGAATGTTGCGATATGCCAGGGAAACGAAAGAGCGGGAGTTCATCGTCTGTACGGAAACGGGGATTCTCCACAGGCTGAAAAAGGAAAATCCCGGGAAGTCCTTTTATCCCGTGTCGGAGCGGGCGGTCTGTCCGAACATGAAACTGACCACTCTGGAAAAAGTCCTGTGGTCACTTGAGGAAATGCATCACGAAGTCACGGTGCCTGACCATATAATGGATCAGGCAAGGAAGAGCCTGCGAAGGATGCTTGATTATAAGATGTAAAGGAGAACATATCATGAGTAAAATCGATGAAAGATTGAAAATAGAGACACTGGTCTTACACGGCGGTCAGGAAGCGGATCCGACGACGGGCTCGCGGGCGGTTCCCATTTATCAGACAACCTCCTATCAGTTTAAAAATACCGAACATGCTGCCAACCTGTTCGGCCTTAAGGAATTCGGAAACATCTATACGAGGTTGATGAATCCCACGACAGACGTTCTCGAGAAGCGGGTTGCACTCTTAGACGGAGGCGTCGGGGCGCTTGCAGCGGCCAGCGGCCAATCGGCGATCACCCTTGCCTTGCTGAATATCGCCCAATCCGGCGATGAAATCGTCTCGGCGGACAATCTCTACGGGGGAACCTATAACCTGTTTCATTACACGTTTCCCCGCCTGGGCATCACGGTTCGTTTCGTTAAATCAAATGACCTTGAGGCTTTTCAAAATGCGGTCACGCCGAAGACAAAGGCGATTTACGCAGAGTCTATCGGCAATCCGAAGCTTGATGTAGCCGACCTTGAGGGTATTGCCGGTATCGCACACAAGAACGGCATTCCCTTCATTCTGGATAACACCGTTTCCCCTTATCTGCTCCGTCCCATTGATTCCGGCGTGGATATCGTCGTCTATTCCGCGACGAAGTTCATCGGCGGTCATGGAACCTCCCTGGGCGGCGTGATTGTGGATTCCGGAAAATTTGACTGGACAAACGGGAAGTTCCCCCTTATTGCGGAGCCCGATCCGAGTTATCACGGACTCAATTTTGTGGAAGCCCTGAAGCCCATGGGAAACATTGCCTATATCATCAAGGCGCGGGTGACCCTCCTGCGGGATCTGGGCCCGGCCCTCTCACCTTTCAATGCGTTTCTATTTCTTCAGGGGTTGGAAACCCTTCATTTAAGAATGCCGCGCCATTGCGAGAATGCCTTGGCCGTGGCCGGTTATCTGGAGAAACACCCGAAAGTGTCATGGGTTAATTATCCGGGACTGAAATCGAGTCCCGAGTGCGGGAGAGTGAATAAATACCTTCCGAAGGGCGCGGGGGCAATTCTTGGCTTTGGAATCAGGGGCGGCCTTGCGGCGGGGAAGACGTTTATCGATTCCCTTGAGTTGATATCCCATCTGGCGAATGTGGGAGA
>JAPLJQ010000339.1 GCA_026388495.1 Deltaproteobacteria bacterium
ATTACTGGCCCTGACACCAATGAGTCTCACTCTCTTATTCAACTCAATCCGCTTCAGGCTGGCAAAGGCAGCTTTCCTGATCTCTTCTTCAGAGTCCGAATAATCAGGAATTGTTTTTGCCCTGGTAAAGGTCTGAAAATCGCTGAACCTGATCTTTACGGTAATGGTTTTAGTTGTATATTCAAGATCCATCATATCAGCGACCACTTCTTTTGTCAGCTCTGCAAGTGTCTTGGCTATGACCTGCCAGTCCTTTACATCAACCTGAAATGTCCTCTCCCGACTGATTGATTTTGGTTCCCAGTGTGTAACCAGAGGGCTGTCATCGATCCCCCTGGATGCTTCATAAAGATAATGCCCGTAGGATTTGCCAAACTGCTCAATCAGTTTTTCAAGAGGCAATGCGGCCAACTGACCGATGGTTTCAATGCCCATATTCTTCAAATGCTCCTCTGTCTTGGGCCCGATGCCATACAGCTTTCTGATGGGTAGCAGCCACAAGCGACTCTCAATATCATTCTCAGTCAGGATGGTCAGGCCATTGGGCTTCTGCATATCTGAGGCGATCTTGGCCAAAAGCTTATTAGGTGCTATGCCGATGGAGCAGGTCAGGTCTGTTTTATCCAGAATTCCTGCCTTGACTTTGAGAGCAATAATTTCGCTTTCTTCCGGCAGATGAGAAACATCCAGGAATGCTTCATCTATACCCATATCTTCCATGATCGGACAAATGCATCTCATAACAGATTTACATTGCTGGGAGGCGGCCACATAGATTTCATAGTCTACAGGAAGGAAAATGGCTTGAGGACAGAGCTTATAAGCGGTTCTGAGGGGCATGGCAGAATGAACACCGAATTTCCTGGCTTCATAATTGGCAGTGGAGACAACTCCTCTCTTTGATGGATCTCCCTGGCCACCGATGACAACGGGTTTTCCTTTCAGATCGGGATTCTTTTTTTCTTCGACAGCAGCGAAGAAAGCGTCCATGTCGATATGAAGAATCCTTCTTTTGGGATAATTGATCAAGGTTGTCATGCTCACGTTAAGAGCCTGTCGATGTTTATTTCAGAACAGATAATATTAAGATGGGTGAAAAGTAAAGAACGGATACGATGATATAGCCAAGGCATATCCTGTTTACCCATTTCTCCTGATTCAGGAGTTTTTTATCCCAGGCAGATGTTTCTATAAAACGGCAGAAGCGTTTACGCAGGGTTGGCCTGGAATAAATTCTATGGGACTTTGCCCGCGTCCACCTTGTCAATCTTGATGAATCTGTTGCTATGCTTCGCATATTTTTATTCTCGTCATCTCTAATAATTTCATCAATGGTATTTCCGGATCACCGCAGTAACGACACCTCCCACACGCAGCTCCGATTTCGCCCTGATCACTGGATATCCGGGATTGGCCGCTTCAAGAACAACAGCTTTTCCGTCTCTCTTGAAGTATTTCAATGTCCATTCGCCATCCACCTCGGCAATCACGATGTCACCGTTCTTCGGCTCTCTGCCCTTTTCCACGATGACCAGATCACCCGGCATGATGCCTTCCTCAATCATGGAATCACCGCTCACATGAAGGAGGAAAGATGTTTCGGGCCTTGTAATCAGATATTCGTCCAGCGAAATGGTATCGCTAAGAACCTCTTCTTCCGGTGATGGAAAACCAGCCTGAACGGAGCCGACCATGGGGATTGAGAATGAGCGTCTCGTCAGGCTCAAGTGACCCCTATCATCTTTTTCAAGGAAGCCGCTGGCTGTCAGTTTGTTGATCCAGAAGTGGACGACGCTCTTTGATCTGACACCGAGAAGATCCAGCATTTCCTGATAGGAGGGCATGCGCCGGTTCTCCCGGAAGAAGTGGCCGATCTGCCTGGATACGCTATGAATGGTTCGTTTCTTTTCCATGGCTCACACCATATAGAACAATCGTTCTATTGTCAAGAAAAAAATGATCTCTTTCTTTCTGCATTGATATTATTTTCTCAATAATTGTGATATGAATGATCTGTTCTTTGGGGGCCGTGGGCCAACCGATACATGGTTCAAATCGTGACGCACCTCCGGGAAACCAGGCGGTAAACGGAGAAAACAAACCTCAACCTGAATATCGGGAGAAGCCGGTCTACTCGACTCAAACAAAAAACCAATTTTTAGACGAGAGGAGGTTGATGATGAAAAAGGTATTTATGATTGTCTTGATGTGTATGCTGACAGCCGGATTGCTGGTTGTGTCCGCAGAGAAAGGGTTCAGCGCAACAAAATACAGTGTCTTTTGCGCCAGCGGAAAGATAGAGGTCGATTCGCGAACACTTACCCAGATGAAATCAGCCCGTGGATCGGGGACGTGTATTATTAAGTCCTTCGACAACAAAATGGATGCCGATAAATTAGCCAAGTCAGTGGGAGGAGTCGGGGCATCCTGCAAATGCAAATAAACCACTGATGAAATATACTATTTAAAATTATTAATGGAAGCACAGATGTTTCGAGGGAAGCAAAAAAAGGGAGGATGACGATCCTCCCTTTTTTTTGTTCCTCCATTTTTCTTATCCCCCGCAGCAGCTCCCGGGTGTACCGCAGGAATTGGGAGAACCACAGCAGCCGCCCCCTGTCGGTCCGGCAAACGACCGGGATGAACCCCCGACATTGTGGGCTGACATCAACTTTCTGAGGTCACTGCCCTGACAGGCTTTGCATTGCAATCTCTCATGGCCATCAAAAACGATATATTCATCGATGGCACCGCAGCTTTTGCATTGATATTCATAAATCGGCATTTTTTCCTCTTCTTTCCCTTCGTGATTGACACCTCGATTTAATGATGGAAACAACCGCCCTGGTGACCGCCGCAGGTATGATCAATCGTTAATTCCAGCAGTCTGTTCTCTTTCAGAAGATCGAGATTATTTTTCACGGTGGCCTCCATGGAACGGTAAACCCTGATCCCGTCGGCATTCAGTTTTCTGAGTGCACCGGCGCCTATGCCGCCTACGACGACCGCGTCAACCCGGCTACCACCAAGTGCCATGATGGGGTTACAGGCCCCGTGCTCATGGTGTATATCGCTGTTGTTGACGGCTGCAGCACCTTCTTGTTCCGTATCCACGATGATAAAGGCCGGCGCAGAGCCGAAATGATTATAGACCATGCTGTCAATACCGTTATCTGCTTGAACTGGAAAACATACTTTCACAAATTACCTCCATTATTTTGTTTGTTGGATTCTATTTTGAGGGCGTTGCCGTTTATAATCGCCCCCGCAACCTTATGGCGCGCCTCGTTGAGTATCCTGCCGAAAGTCGCTCGGGAGATGTTCATCCGCAATGCGGCCTTCTCGTGATACATACCTTCATAATCAGCAAGACGCAAGGCCTCCAACTCGTCCAGATGGAGACACACCTCGACGAGATCGACCAGCGGGATGCCTCGCGGCTTAAAATAGTTGGCCTCGGGTATGCAGTCGATGCACCGGCATTTTTTGGGTCGCGTCATAAAATGATTATAAGCATATGTTCATTATAAGTCAAGTCTGACGCCATAGTAAAAGTCGTCAGAGTGTGACATTTCAGATGACTTCGTAAAAATGCAAGACTTCAACCCGTATTCGTTGATGTTGCTTCCTCAATAATTGTGATATGGATTATTGAAATATGAAAGTCCGGTTCTGGGGCCAAGACCACCGGATACAATGACAGATGAAAATTGATCGCACAGAGATCTCGGGGGAAGGATATGCAAATTGACTGATGTCATCCACTTCTTTAAAAATACCGTCGAATGGCAAGGCTGGGGCTGCAATGCCCTGACAATCAGCTTCATCGCGACGGCAGTTTTTACTGTTCTCGAAGGATGGGGGTTCTGGATGCAAAATCGCTCCATCTGGCG
>JAPLJQ010000491.1 GCA_026388495.1 Deltaproteobacteria bacterium
GCCGTCAGTTCGACCAAATCGATGACAGGCCACCTCCTCGGCGCGGCCGGAGCGGTGGAGGCGATCCTCTGTCTGAAGGCGATCCACGAGGGAGTACTCCCCCCGACGATCAACCTGGATCACCCGGATCCCGCATGCGATCTGGACTACGTCCCCCACCAGGTGCGAAAGAAGGAGATCCGGACCGCCATGTCCAACACCTTCGGGTTCGGCGGGGTGAACGCCGTCCTGATCTTCCGGAAATTTGAGACACCATGATGGCTATGGAGAAAATCATCATCGCTGCGGACCACGGGGGCTATTTGCTGAAGGAAGCGATCAAAACGCACCTGATGCAGATGGGCTTTTCTGTCACCGATGAGGGAACGGATAGCGACCAGGCGGTCGATTACCCCGATTTCGGTGGAAAAGCAGCCGGCGCGATATCCGCCGGCCTTTTTCCACGGGGCATCCTGATCTGCGGTTCCGGCGTGGGGATGTCCATCGTCGCCAACCGCTTCCCCGGCGTCCGCGCCGCCCTCTGCCTCGATGAGGAGACGGCGCGCCTGAGCCGGATGCACAACGACGCCAACATTCTGGTCCTCGCGGGAAGGAAAACGGATTCGGAGACGGCCTTTCGGATCGTCCGGACATGGCTTACAACCCCCTTCGTTATCACTATTCAAAAGTAATTATCGCAGATGGTGATGGAAGAGCAGATGCGTTTTCAAAAGGATGAAGCGGAACATCTGCGTGCTTGATGAAACTGGAAATGGCATTTGCTTCATGCGCGACTAAGTGCTTATCCGTAAATAAAAGTTTACTTTCTTAATGATATTTGTTATAAATCAATGCCATAGATTAACATCACCATCAAGGAGGTTGATTTATGGCAAAACGAATACAGTCATGGGATGTATCGGACGCATTCTGGGAGCGTGTTAATCCAATGATTCCTCCACCAAAACGGGATAGTGAGAAGAATTATAAGCGGATAACAGGTGGAGGGCGAAAACCGATTCCCTATCGCCAAGTGTTTGAAGGGATCGTCTATGTTCTGCGTACCGGCTGTCAATGGAAAGCGTTACCAAAGGAACGTTTTGGCAGCCCTAGTTCCATCCACGGATATTTTACCCGTTGGATGAAAGCGGGGTTCTTTCTTTCCCTTTGGCGCGCAGGTCTGGCCGAATATGATGAGATGGAAGGTATCTCATGGCTATGGCAGAGTATTGACGGATGTATGATCAAAGCTCCAATGGCCCAGGAAGAGGTAGGGCGAAATCCGACAGATCGGGGGAAAAAAAGGCAGCAAGCGTCATATCCTTGTAGACGAGCATGGGGTCCCGCTATCCCTAGTCGTAACCGGAGCGAACCGGCATGACGTATCTCAACTGGAAGCAGTCCTTGATCGGCGTGTTGTCTTACCGCCAAAGGAGGCCGAACAAAACCTATGTGCAGACAAGGGATATACTGGAAGTCCCGCCAAACAGGTCATAGAAGCACATGGCTATAATCCCCATGTCAAAGAACGTGGTGAGGAAATAAAAGCAAAGAAAGAAATACCCGGTTATCGCGCTCGCCGATGGATTGTCGAATTGACCCACTCCTGGCTCAACCGGTTCCGGAAGCTCCTGGTACGTTATGAAAAGCTTTCCGGTAATTACATCGCTCTGATACAATTAGCGTTCTCCATTATCTGCTGGAGAAAAATCAAAAGAACCAATGTTATTTACGGATAGGCTCTAAATTTCGGACCTATCTCCCATACAAAGGTTGCAGCGTAGCTAACCCGCCGTAGAGGGTTCTTCTGAAATATGTTCCTGCCGGTATTGCTTATCTTTTCGTAATAATTATGTAAATTAGAAAAACCGTTCCCGTTTTGGTCTCGAAAAATCGGGTATGCGAATACAAAATTTTATCTGACGGTGAAGGATACGGTATCGAGGATGCGTCC
>JAPLJQ010000561.1 GCA_026388495.1 Deltaproteobacteria bacterium
CATCGAGAGCATTCGATGCCTTCGCCGCAGCAAAGATTCCAACAACCAAAAGCGGAATCATCACAGCAACGATTCCTCCTGCAATCAGTTTAAAACCAAGCGTCCTTTTCTTCATGACTTTCATCCTCCTCTTCTTCACATGATATTGAATTCAGCACAACCCTGTTATCCAAGAGACGTGCCAAAATGCTCTACCTCAGGATTATCAAATCTATTCAATTAGTTATCTGTTATGGAAAGACTTTTGATTTGTCCGAACGATAAAGAATCAGTCTGAACTGTTTCCTTATCCGAAACAGCATAAGGGAAGAAAAACGATTTAATTTAGGAAAATCGGTCAGTTGTTGTTTGTTTCGTGCGGCGAAACATGTTTCGTCTCATGAAACAGCGGGCGGGGATTTCCTTGTGATGTTGTATTTATTCAGAAGAACATAAAGCCTGACTCGCGAAAGGCCGGATATCTCACAGGCCTTCGGGATGCTTCCTCCTGTTGCAGCCACGAGTTCCTGGAGATACTTCCGCTCTTCACTTGCGACAGCGCCTTCCCGGCGTTCCTTCAGCGTACCCGTTGCCCCGTGAGAGGGGGGCGAAGCTTCCTTTTTATGAATGGCATCCCGGGCTATGTGGATGCGAATGTGTGTGGGCAGGTGTTTGGGGAATAATATCGGGTCAGCGCTTGCCACCGCGAGGGCTCTTTCCAGGGCATTGACCAGTTCGCGAATATTCCCGGGCCATTCATAAGAACAAAGGGCATCCATAAATTCCGGGGAAAACCCTTTTAGCTCTTTACCATAGCGGGTGCAAAGTTTGTTCACGTAGTGAAAGCATAGTTCCCTGATATCCCCGGGACGCTTTTTCAGCGGAGGTAATTCGATGGTAAAAGCACGCAGGCGGAAAAGAAGATCTTCTCTGAATGTCTCTTCCTGAACCATTCTTTTAAGGTCCCGGTTGGTTGCAGCCGTCAATCTGAATTCGCTTTTTATTTCCCGGCTGCCCCCCACGGGGCGGAAACTCCGTTCCTGCAAAACACGGAGAAATGTCTTCTGGGCAGGAAGGGGAAGTTCTCCAATTTCATCGAGAAAAAGCGTTCCCCCGTCGGCCTGTTTGATTAAACCATCCCGGTACCTGTCCGCCCCCGTGAAGGCCCCCTTTTCATGACCGAAAAGGACACTTTCGATGATCGTGGGGGGAAGGGAGGCGCAATCGACGGTCACAAATGTCCCGCCTGAACGTGAACTGTTGTTATGGATGGCCCTTGCAAAGAGTTCTTTCCCCGTCCCGGTTTCACCGGTGATGATAACCGGGGCATCGCTGGCGGCTGCCTGAGCGACGAGTTCCATGCAGGTATCCATGATCGGACTGCTTCCGACGATACCATCCCGCCTGAGCACCAGAGGTTCTCGTGACCCCTTTTTTGCCTCCCTGTACTGCAGGGCGCGCACTAAAGGCAACTCTATCATGTTTCTGATTAACGGTTTTTCGATAAAATCCCAGGCGCCGTTTTTTATAGCAAGCTCGGCGCCGTCCGGGCTGCCGAATCCTGTGATGATGATTACCTCGGGAGCGGAAGGGGATGACTGGATGTCCGGCAGTAACATCAGGCCATTGCCGTCCGGGAGCTGCACGTCCAGAAACACGACATCAAATTCCTTTGCCATGGCCTCCCTGAGACCCTCTTCGGCCGTGAAGGCGCAGGCGGTGGCGTGTCCCATGTCGCTGATCATATCAAACAGCATGTCTGAGTTTAATTGGTCGTCGTCAATGATTAAAACATTTGCCATTAAAAACTGCCTCCCGTCATTCCTTATCATCCACGAAAAGTATATGTTCCTTCCCCCCCGGGACAGGCGCCTCGAACCTCGCTTCCTGTTTCTCTTCCATATCCATCAGCAGAGGGAGGTAGACGTGGCATTCCGTTCCTTTTTCCACCTTGCTTTTTACGGTGATCGTGCCGCCGCATCTTTTTACGATGCCGTAAACAACGGAAAGTCCCAGACCGGTTCCTTCACCCGGCTTCTTGGTTGTGAAGAAGGGATCGAATATCCTCTCCATGATCCCGTGGTCTATGCCGTCGCCCGTGTCGCTCACAGTGAGTTTCAGGTACGTGCCGGGAGCTAAAGCATGGGGGGTGAAAACATCGTCAGGCTTTATATCCACAGGGAGAAGTGTGATGCTCAACACCCCTGTTTTTTCTCGCATGGCATGGGCCGCGTTGGTGCAGAGATTCATCAGTATCTGGTGGATGTGGGTGGGATCGGCGAGGACCGTGTCCGGATCGGATTGAATCTTCTGATGAATCTGTATGGTCGAGGGCAGGCACGCCCTCAGGAGTTTCAGCACTTCCTTGACAATGGGGCTGACCCTCAGGGGGCGCAGTTTATCTTCGCTCTGGCGGCTGAAAGTGAGGATCTGCTTCACCAGATCTCTCGCCCGCTCGCCTGCTTTGTAAACCTGGCCGAGATAGCGCTGAAGAGGGCTTTCTTTATCAAGTTTTCCGAGAGCCAGGTCGGTGTAGCCCATGATGGCGCTTAAGATATTGTTAAAATCGTGGGCGATTCCACCGGCAAGCGTACCGATGGCCTCCATCTTTTGGGCCTGATGGAGTTGGGCTTCGAGCCTCTTCTGATCGGTAATATCGTAAAATATGGAAAGAATAAATTTTTCTTCATTGATCGTAATAACTTCGGCGGATACAAGGACATTCCTAATCACGCCTCTTTTTGTCCTCAAATGAAGCATCTCTCCCTGAAGGTATCCCTTTTCAGTCAACTTCAGGGTAACAGTTTCACG
>JAPLJQ010000410.1 GCA_026388495.1 Deltaproteobacteria bacterium
GCCCTACGATAGTGATATTATGTTCCATGACCTGCCTCCTTATTTTTGGCTCTGTATTTGGGATACCCTTCCAAGTATAACCCATGGTGATAAGGAGCAGGTCGCTATTTTTTACTGTCAGCCATTATGTCCAGTGGCGAATTGCGTCGGAATACGCATCTGATAAAATCATCTGATAAAATCTGATAAAATCATCTTGACATTCAAGACCCCTACTTTCATACTTAACCTATATAAAAAGCAACTTCTTTTCAATTAAAAAGGGGCTTTTGCTCGCAGAAGTGGCGCTATAATTCAGTAAGCATCAATGGAGGGTTGCCAATGAAGAAACTTACAGTATTTGCGGTGGCGGCTATCATAGTATTTATTTTTTCATCAAGTTCACATGCGTACACAGTATATATAGATAATTATTCGGATCTTACTGCGACAGTTGAAGTAGAAGGGGAACACTTGTTTTGGAGACAGATCGATTGTACAGCTAAAGTCAATTCCAAAAGTGAGGGTACATGCGTAATGCCAGTCGCAATATGCCCAGTGAGCATATATGTAACCTGGTACGACCCTAAGACGAATTACACGTATCCGAAGGAATTAGCTTGTAAAGGGCTAACTTGCCTTAATATTGGACTTATTATTACACAAAGGCCGGGGTATTATCCAAAGTGGACTTGTTCAGTAATGGTTATGAAATAAATTGCAAGCCCACCAATAGTAAGCAGCAGGCATCTCAGCAAGATAACAGAGCGAGTCGGTAAACAGCGCTGCCAATGCCGCCCCACACGTCAGCAACGTGTTGCAAAATAAACGGGATGGTTCTGTTTATTGAAACCTTCCTGAAATCAGTAGGATTGGCTTTCATACATGGATGCAATCTATCTATCGTTAATCAACAAGAGTACTCCGCTGCCAGCCCGCGTTGGCACTCTTGCCCACAAATTTGGCGGTCGAGGCTGACAAGAAACATGCACTGCATCATAACTTTTTCATTACATTGCATATTTACAAATGGCAGGTCCATTGCTGTACTGATTCGGTATAAATGACAGTCATACAATTTATTAATGAGACCGAAGTGGAAAAGTACACATTCTAAATAACCAAAAAAGGAGGACACAAGATGAAGAATTTTAAAAAAATAGCATTGATTGCGTTTGCATTGCTCATAATCCCTGCGTGCGCTTTTGGTTGGAGCTACAGGTTTGTGAACAACTCTCCCTACACTCTCGTCGTGCACGTTTTTGGCGAGCACCTTTTCTGGCAGCAAGAGGATGGCACAGCCACCATAAACGCAAACAGTAGTGCCGTCATCAACATGCCAGGAGGCATATGTGGCACATATTTCACGTATGACACCTACTTCCAGGCGGGCACAGATCGTCATGTAACCTATTCCTCGGGTATAGCAAGTGGATTCAAGGGTGCCGCGTGTTGGAATTTAGAAATCGTCTTATCATATGTACAAGCCCAGAATAATTTTACGTTGTCATATAATAAATTTTAATCTCAGCAAATCCCCTGACGTAGTCAGGGGTGGGGTGTGGGGGCGAAGGCCCCACACCTTCAGTGAACCAACATTGTTGGTAAGCAATATTTTAAAAAGAGTCGTTTCAATCCTTGTCAGGCAAGGCGAAGGACATTGTCCGAAGTCTTGCCGCTTTTCAAAGCCACCGACAAGGTATGTGGTAGTTTACTTGAAAAGATGTCAGATCAGGGTATAATATACAGAATACCTCAGGCCAGTATCTCACCGGCGAAAAACCAACCCCTGCGCGAGTAGCAGCAGGTATGTGGGGTACATAACCTGTCGCCAAGTCAGCAACTTGACGGCAGGGATCTCCCTTGCGTGGTGCGTTCGCCTATGCCCAGATGGGTTTTAACCCAAACCCAATATCGTTTCCATCCTCCTTTCCTGCACACCAAACCAGCCAACCCGCACCACAGCCATTGGCACCCTGTAGATGTCATTCCGTAATAGTGAATGACAGGGGATAGGTCGAAGTAAAAAAAGTAGTAGGTGACAGGCGTTCGGATTCATTGATATTATATCAAGACTGACCCTATTGATAACGGGTAGAAGGGTGGAGTTTTTGACCGTCGGCGCAACTTACTGGATGAAAGATGCAAAATCCGTAGAGGTATTCCGTTAATGTCACGTGCGGATACCTTCCTGAAAGAGAGCATATCATAAATTTGACTGGCGTCCACCCTTTTAGGTGATAATCAATGAAACATCATCTTGATTTTCTTGTTAGTGAGGCACACCTAAAGCAAGGAATAATTGCATAATTACATAGAACAGTATATTATCTTACGTCAAAGCGGCCAATTTTTAAAGTAGCACTTAACTGGTGTTTATCTAATTTAGACTGAATAGGTGTTATCAGCATATTGACCAACTAAGGAGGAAATTGTATGAAGAAATTTATGGTATTAATGTCAATTGCTGTCCTCATGTTTACTTTATCGCCAGATGCATCTGCATGGGAGGTAACACTTGAAAACGGCACTAGTTACCCGGTAAAGTTTGAGATATATGGCGAACATCTATTTTGGGAGCAAGTAGATTGCCAGAAAGTGGTTCCTCCCGCTACAATTGACAAGTGCGTTATGCCCGGCGCCATATGCCCATCGTCAGCACAGTTTTCCCAGGAAAGCACGGGTCCGGGTTCACCACGGGGAGTTCTCGGTAAGACGAACAGGGTCGCCAGATGTTGGAACGCTCGAGCCTCAGTTCTTGTCGGCGCTAACAGGGTAATAATTAGCCTCGAGTAGCAGAAGAATACAACACGGGCACGGTACAAATAGATAAGCGGGCAATACTCTCGCTATCACAGTGAACTGGTTCATAGCCATATGATCCCAGCCGGTCAGCGACTGGTTGGATGGTCTTTTATGCCCATGGTTCGTTTGCTTACGTCCAGATGGGTCTTTACCCAGCCCCAGTATCGTTTCATTCCTCCTTTGCGGTACAACAGACTTTCCAATCCACCCTCAGCCTTTATTACTAATGTGCATATTTCTCCCTGTAATGATTAATGACAGAGAATAACTCGGTATGTGGATAAGGTAGGTGGCGGCGAGAGATGGAGTGCCTGACAATTTCATCGAGCGATTGTACGCAGTACGGGAAGAAATGTGGAAATCTGACCATAGATGCGGCTTACGGGATAAAATGTGCGAATTTTTAAGCGTGATTATGGGGTGGGAGGTGGTATCTTCTCCTTCCTGAAATCCACAAAACATTAACCTCGACGAATATGCTTGATTTCAAATCATTATCAGCAAGAGCAATTCCCTGTCCACTAGAGTTGGCAAGTTTGGGCATACCAAAGACAGAGGAGTCAAACAAAGACAACCAAAGAAGGAAGCAATTAAAATAAGAGTTGTCTTTTTTATGAAGAAGTGGCAATTTTAATTCAATAAACATCAAAGGAGGAGATCACATGAAGAAATTTGTGGTATTGATTTCAATTGCTGTCGTAATATTTTTTCTGACGGCAAATGCAAGTGCTTGGGATGTCTTTCTGATAAATAACACTTCTAGTAGTGTAAGGTTTGAGATTTATGGCGAACACCTTTTTTGGACACAAGTCGATTGCACGAAAGTTGTAAATGCCGCGTCAAGCGATAAATGCAGTATGCCCGGTGGGATTTGTCCAGCGTACACCAAGTTCACTGTGATCGACAATGCTGGCCGTGATAGCTTTTCGATGGAGACGACAAGATTTGCTAAATGTATGAATACTAAATCGGTGATATGGATAGATGGAAGTAATAAATGGAATTATTCCTCGGAATAGATGCTGATTTTATGCAAGGGTCGGGGACAATAGATAAACGGGATGTACAACGGCGGGCACTGTGGGGGAGTTCGTAATCCTGAGCCATCTCATAGCAGATGAGGCAGCTCTCTTTCGATTAGAAGTCTTCAGTCGTTAAGTACATAAACCATGGCAAAAACTTATGGCTGGATGAAACGATTTCTTGAAGACCGTATAGTGAAAATAGTGAGATTGAGGAATCTCTGGGCTCCTTCCTGAACTACACAGCCAGTATGAATCAGAAAATATTGCTGATATCAAACCGTAAGCAGTAAATGATGAACTACTCGCCTTCCATAAATAATTCAATGCCGGAGGTTGTATGAAGGAGATCATCGCACTGGTCGTGACGCTGATCAACAGCATGGCGGTCATGTCCGTTATTGCCTATATTTTGTCCCGGAGCCGGTTCTATGATGACTTCCTGGAGAAGAAGGTTACATGGAAAAACCGACTACTGCTCATCCTGGTCTTCGGCCTTCTGTCCATCTATGGCACCATGAGCGGCTTCAAGTTCATGGGTGCCGTGGCCAATACGAGGGATCTCGGTCCTGCCCTAGCGGGCCTCTTTGCCGGTCCCGTGGCCGGTATCGGCGCCGGGCTGATCGGGGCCATCCATCGTTATTCCATGGGTGGCTTTACCGAGGTCTCCTGCTCTGTCGCCACTATCGTCTCCGGACTGGTCGGCGGGCTGGTTTTTATGTGGAGGCGAGGGGCATTTGTCGGGGTGACCGGCGCGGTGGTCGTGGCGGCCGTCAACCAGGTCCTGCACTCGGGATTGACGCTCCTGATTGCCCGCCCTTTCGAACAATCGCGGGAAATCGTCGAAGTATTCACACTGCCTATGATCCTGGCCAATGCGATCGGCATGGCGATCTACACCTCGATCGTCGTCAACCTGGTCAAGCAGCGTTCCTGGGAGCATGAAAAGCACACCATTGAAGGCGAACTCAATGCGGCCAGGGAGATCCAGATGAGCATGGTGCCCAAGATGTTTCCCCCTTTCCCCGACCGGCCGGAGTTCGAGCTTACCGCTACCATCGAGCCTGCGAAGGAAGTGGGTGGGGACTTTTACGATTTTTTCTTTGTGGACCAGCATCACTTGGTCTTTTTGCTGGGAGATGTTTCTGGAAAGGGAATTCCCGCGTCGCTATTCATGGCCGTAACCAAGACACTCCTCAAGGCAGTGGCCGATCGCGATACCAGCATCGATCAAGTCCTCTACAAAGTGAATAATAGACTCTGTGAAGGGAACGACATGTCGATGTTTGCCACCGTCTTCTGCGGCATACTGGATGTCCGGACGGGCAAGGTGGAATACAGCAATGCCGGCCATAACCCGCCTGTGATCTGCCGCCGGGGAGGAAATTCGGAGTATCTGCCCACACAGGGCTCTCTGGCTATCGGTTCATTTGAAGACAGCCCCTATATCAGGGAAACATTGACGCTCGGAGTAGGCGATACCATCATTATTTATTCGGACGGTGTCACCGAGGCCATGAACAAGGAGGAAGCGCTTTTTTCCGAGGAAAGGCTGCTCGAATCCCTTCAGCCTCTCAACGGCCATCACCCCGACGAACTGCTGAAAAAGATTTTGAAAGATGTCCATGACCATGCTGCCGGGGCTCCCCAGTCAGATGACATCACCATTCTGGGCATGCAGTACAAAGGGTTGCCGGATGATGTAACAGAGCAATAAACTGGTAAAAAACGAAATGCCGCAGAAACCTTCCAATCTGGTCTATGGCGTGGATGATCAGCCGCCCCTGCGGATTACCCTTGTCCTTGCCGTCCAGCATATTTTCTTTCTCACCGCCGGCCTGATCGTCGCCGCGATGATTTCCCAGGCGATTGGTTGTCCTCCGGAACTCGTTCGGAGCGTGGTCTGCATGTCCATGATTGCCGGAGGCATCGCCACGATTTTCCAGGCGCTGCATAAAGGCCCCGTGGGGAGCGGCTATCTCTGTACAGTGGGTATCGATCCCACCTTTGTTTCCTGTTCCATTCTGGCGGGCCTGAAGGGCGGCATTCCCCTGATTCTAGGCATGTCTATCTTTTCCGGCGTCCTAGAGTGTTTCATATCGCGATTCATCAGCCGCCTGAGGATACTGTTCCCTCCGGAAGTGACGGGTGTGGTGCTGACCATGGTAGGGCTGAATATCGTGCCCGCCATGATCGGTAATTTTTTCGGCGTCACGGGCACGGAAAGTGTGGTTCAGCCGGCCAATATTTTGGTTGCCACCATCACCCTGGCGGGGATGGTGGGGACGAATGTCTGGAGCAAAGGGAAACTGCGCTTTTATTCGGTCATCGTCGGGATGGTAGCGGGGTATATGGCCGCCACCCTGTTGGGTGTGCTGAAAGTCGCCGATTGGGAAATGATTGCCCAGTCCCCGCTGATATCCCTTCCCGATTTTTCCTATATCGGCTGGTCCTTTGACTCTCTTTTGCTGGTGCCTTTCATTGCGGCGACTTTTGCCTGCGTCTTGAAAGGGGTGGCGGCGATTACCATGTGCCAGCGGATCAACGATGCGGAATGGAAGCGGCCCGACCTGGAGAATATCCAACGGGGAACGTTGGCGGATGGTATGGGATCTGTGGTCGGCGGTCTGTTCGGAGGGATGAGACAGTCACTCTATGCGGGCAGTGTGGGGCTGAGCGCCGCCACGGGAGCGACGAGCCGTATCATCGCCTTTTTTACGGGCGGCATGTTCATCGCCATCGCCTTTCTCCCCAAGCTGGCGGCAGTCTTCAGTATCATGCCCAGGCCCGTCATGGGAGGGGCGCTGGTCTTTATGGTGTGCTTCATGCTGATCTCGGGCATCCAGATCATGACTTCCCGCATGCTGGATATCCGGAAGACCTTTGTCATTGGGATATCGCTCATGTTCGGGATCAGCGCCGACATTTTCCCGAACCTCTACCGCCATTTTCATCCCTGGGTCGAGCCCTTTTTCCAATCATCCCTCGCCGTAACGACGATGCTGGCGATCATTCTGAATCTGATCTTTCGCATCGGCATTGCCCGCCGGGAAGTTCTGCATCTTGTCCCTGGCGTTGATTCCTCGCATAAAATATTCAATTTCATGGAAAACCAAGGGGCAGCCTGGGGGGCGCGCGGTGATGTGATCCAGAAGGGCAAGACGGCCCTCAATGAATTCCTCGAACTGGCGACCACCCTGGAACTCGCCAAGGGCAAGATCGTCGCGGAGGTTTTCTTCGATGAATTCAATCTCGACATTACGATCCGTTACGAAGGCGTTCCCGTCGCCTTTTCCGATGTCCTGCTGGAGGGAGACGCGCTCCTGGATGATGAGAATGCCCTTACCAATCTCTCTTCCCGGATCATCAGGCAGTATGCGGACCGGATCGAATCGGAGGAGAAAGACGGGCAGTGTAAAGTCATCCTCCACTTCGACCATTAGCCCTTTGCTATTTTTTCACAAATATATACTGGCGGGTTATTGCTTGTCTGAAGATGAATGGGGGTTGTTGACCACGAGGGTCAATTTGTTTTGATTATCCTCACGTTTGTACCGGACATCGTCCATAAGCTTTTTTACAAAAAAGATCCCCAGTCCTCCGACCTGACGTTCTTCGATGTCCAAAGATATATCCGGTTCACGGGCGGAGGATATATCGAATGGCGTGCCGGAGTCCGCGATCTCAATGACCAGATTTTGTGCCGCGTCTTGCTTGCAGGTGATCGTTATGTTGCCCTCAATACCGCATTCCTTATAGGCATGCTTGATGATGTTGACGAGGACTTCCTCCAGTGACAGTTCTACCTCGCCGATCCGTTCACTTCCAAAGCCCAGTTCTCGGGCACAGGAAGTCGCAAAATCCATAAAAGCATAGAGGGAGTCTAGCTTTCCCGGCAATGCAAGGGTTGAGGGCATGGCCATTCACTTTACCCACTTCAATGCATCTTCCCGGGTTTCAAAAATTTTAAAGATCGTGCCGAATCCGGAGATTTTAAACACATCCTTAACTGGCCCCGTTAGTCCGCAGAAAAGAATCTTTCCGTCTTTGGGTTTCAGCTGTTTTGCCGTAGACAGAATGCTTCTCAGGCCCGCACTGCTGATGTATTCAAGACCGCTGAAGTTGAGGAGAAAAGCATCTTCACCCTTCTCCATCAGGTTCGCCAGTGCCTTTTCAAATTCTGGGGCCGTAACGGCATCGATTTTCCCTTTGACAGAAACAATAACCGCCTTTTTTTCTTTCGTTGTCTCAATTTCCATAAATGTGACCCAATTCTTTCTGATTTAATATTTTATTACTCCGGCAATTGAACATGTAAATAAATTCCGTGGAATGTCCGTATTTCCTGAGCCCGGCAGATTGTGCATTTATATATTTAGTTGCCGGAGTAATAATGGGCAGTTCTTTTCTTCATTAATTCCAAGAGGCGCTCGCTTCTGTCCGTGACAAGACATCGTTTCTTACAATTTGCATTATAATGAGAAGAGTCTTGTATGTCAAGAAAATAGGAAAATAGGAAACAATCAAATGCTGTCATTCGCCCTGCCTGACTTCTTAGGATCGAGATCTTTTTTTACCTTGACAGAGGCCCAGGTGTTGATTAGAGAATGGTGCCTGGATTACAATGACTTTTTGCCCCACCGTTCGCTTGACGATCTTACGCCGAATGAGTTTGCCAGACGCCAAATCCCATAGTAATATAGCCAGAAATCCCAACTTTTGGTTGAATCAATTTTTGGGGAACCCTCAAACGTAATCTATTTAACTGGACCGATCTTTGACCATCTTTTCAGAAACTATGAAGGGAAGACTATTCTGAAAAAGATTTTTTTGATCATGGTCATTGCTGTTTTCATCGTTGCATCCATTTCTTTTTCTTTCGCACTCGAACCTAAAGCATGTGTCAAGAATAACGCCGGGGTCGTCCTCAGAGTGTCACAAAGCGGCTCTCCCGACACCCCATTTGCCCTGGGTCAAAGCATGAGGGTTTATGGGTCGAGACTGACCTTATATTGTTTCGACTTGTTTGTGCTTGGCCAGTGGCGCCGCTGCCAGGGGCTGACGGGCGGAAAGAATACTATCTCAGCGATTGACAAACGCTTGAAGTGACGGGTACCGTTTACGAGATCTTCACTCACATTACTGATAACACGTGTAAATAATGACCGATACAAGCTAGCCTAGCTTTGCTTCTTGCAGCTCTACATCGATCAAATCGCATTTGGACAACTATTTGTTGTTTTTAACTCAACTTTCACACACGCATAAGTGAGTCTAGTTGTCTGTTATATAACAATAAACGACGTTATTATGCCATGCAAATAGCCGCCGTGTCCCGTAAATTGGCGGTAGCTCCCAGAGAAACTCGTTGATCACGAATCGGAACGGTTCCCTGGACATTTCCGTGGCAGTGCCCAATTTCTGCTCCAGAAATATCAGCACAAGGGCCAGTGCTTCAGCAAAAATCAACTGCTGGAGTTCATCGCAACAGGCATGAAAGAAGGTTCCAAGCGTTCGGGGACAGACAGCGAGAGAACGACCAGAGACAGTAAAAGTATCGACTTCTTTATAGTGAATCTCCCTTCAATGCAGAATAAAAGATAGCTTAAAGCTATAAAGGTTTTCCTCGTCTTGTCAAGGCACATCTATTAGGCACATCTATTGGGTGTCACATCTATTGGGGGGCGCTACGACCGCAAAGCCTTTATGGGGTCCAGCCGCGCCGCCGTGCGGGCCGGGTAGAAACCGCAGAAAACGCCTACAACTGTTGAAACACCGAACCCTAGGGCGACGGAGGAGTAGGACATGATGAATTGCCACTTGGAGAAGAAGGCAAATAGATAAGAAATACCAATTCCCAATGTGATGCCGATACCCCCCCCCATCAGGCAGAGAATGACCGATTCGATGAGAAACTGGCTCTGGATGTCACTTTGTTGGGCTCCCAGGGCACGGCGCAGACCGATTTCACTGCGCCGTTCGGATACGGAAATAAGCATGACGTTCATGACGCCGATACCGCCGACGATAAGGGCTATACTTCCGATAGCGCCCAGGAGCAGGGAAAACATTTGCATCTGTTTTTTCATTCTTTCGATCAGTTCTTCTGCCGACGTGACTTCTACCTGCATACCTCTGGCCTTTTTTTCAAAATAATCCAGAATGTCGGCCTTAAGCTCGGCGATGGGAACCTGGGGCGCGACTCTGGCCATGATGGTAGTGATCTCCGGATTTTGGAACTTCCTTAAGGCCGTGGATATGGGAATGATCATCGCCCGGTTCATTCCGTAAGGTCGAAGCCCCCCCTCCGCCACATTGTCCAGGACACCGATGACGGTAAAGGCACGGCCATCCGCCGTGATCTGGCTGCCTATAATCTTTGCCGTTCCGGTCTTCTGGAGAAAATCGGCCAACTCGGCGCCAACGACACAGAAATAACGATGCTGGTCGAGTTCCGAGACGGCTCTCCCTTGATGGATGTGAAGTTTGTTCAAATCGAAAAAGGAAGCGGTTACGCCCATCTGTTCCATCGTGATCTTTTGGCGTCCTTGGTTAAGTTCGGTGCCGCTGGTCAGGTAAGGGGCGACATCGAGGATATTGCGTTTTTCCCCGGTGATCCTCATAATGATACCCATGCTGAATTGCGATTTCCTGTTTTCGCTGAAGCTTTTCCTGATGGTAATGATATCGACGCCCATGTCCTTGAATTGCCGGATGGCCTCCTGCTGGACAATCGTTCCGATGGACACCATACCAATGACCGATCCGATACCGATCACAATGCCGATCAGCGCCAGCAGGCTGCGCTGCCTGGACCCCCAGAGGCTTCTGAATGCTTCGCGAAAATTGACTTGAAATAGGGTCATGCCGAATAGATCATCCCGTCGATAATTTTTACATAACGTCCGCATTGCTCGGCGAGTCCCGGGTTATGGGTAATAATAACCATGGTAATACCCTCATTCCGACTGAGCCGATGAAAGAGAGCCATAATTTCCTCGCCCGTTTTCGTATCCAGAGCGCCCGTCGGTTCATCGGCCAGGATCATGGATGGAGTTCCGATCAGTGCGCGGGCTATGGCGACACGCTGTTGCTGGCCGCCGGACATTTCGTTCGGGCGATGGTTGGCGCGGTCCTGCATATCTACCTTGGTCAAATATTCCAGGCTCTTCTTTCTGACCTCCGCCTCCTTTATCCCTCGATAGATCAGAGGCACGCCTACATTTTCCATGGCTGTCAATTTGGGCAAGAGGTGATACTGCTGAAAGACGAATCCGATTTTCCGGTTTCTGAGTGTTGACAGTGTCCGGTCGTCGTCATAGACGACTTTGACGCCGTCGATATTATAGGTTCCTGTATCTGGTTTTTCCAGAAGGCCCAGCATATGCATCAATGTGGACTTTCCGCTTCCCGAAGGTCCGATAACAGCCAGGAGTTCCCCCTTCGCAACTGTCAGGTTGATTCCTTTCAGGACCTTCACTTCCGTTGGGCCGACGCGATAAGACTTGCGAATATCCACGATATCCAGCATGAGAGGATTCATTAATAGACAACCTCGTCTCCAACGTTGATCCCACTTATGATTTCAACGGCATCGATGATTGTAATCCCTGTCTCCACTCTCACCTTATTCAGGGACTGAGTCGCTTTATCCCGGATGGTCACGACATGGTCCTTGCCCTCGGTGAGCACAGCCTGGATCGGCAGCAGCATGGCGTTGGCCTTGTTTAAAAGCAGGATTTCCATATTGGCCGACATGCCCAGGCGAAGCTTGTCTCTTAACTCCGCAGGCAGGCTGTCCATGGCGATGGTCACTTCGAAATTTGCCGCCTTTTTACCGCCTTCTGCTCTGACGGCCTGGGAAGAGATATGGGCTACCCGTCCCTTGATCGTTTCTCCAAAGGCGTCAACCGTTATCCGAACATCCTGGTCTTTCTTTATCTTCAGAACCTCCAATTCATCGACTTCCGCCGTCATGGAAAGACCCTCGGTGTTCCCGATGGCAAGCAGTATGTCCCCTTGGGAAAAAGTGACGCCCGGGTCAGCAATTTTGCCTTTTTTATCCTTATCGCCGGCGATATCGGGAAGTAAAACTGTTCCGGAAACGGGAGCGATGATGTCGGAATGTCGGAGCTGGTTTTCCAGATCCTGTAGTTTCTGCTGGGCATTTTCCAATTTAAGCTTGGCGATATGCTTGTTTTGCCCTTCTCCTTTTCCCTTGACAACTTGCAGTTCCCGAAGGGACGATTCATAGTCCATCGTGGCTGTCGTAAACTGCTGTTTGGCGCTGGCATGTTCCGTGGCCGGCACGATCTCTTTCTTGAATAGTCGTTCCGTTTCCTGAAATGTCTTGTTGTAGCCGTCCAGGGCAAGCTGTGAACGTGTTACGCTTTGCTGGGCCTTGGCCATCTCATTGCTGTTTATCCAATTATCCAGCTCTTTGACTTTTTCCTGCGCCTCGAGGTAGGCCGTCTTGGCCTCCCGGTATTTTACCTCCGTTTCGGCCCGATCCAGCTTCAGCAGCAGCGTTCCTTTTGTGACGGCCTGTCCGTACTCGAAAAACTTTTCCCTGACCATGCCGGCGAAGGGGCTGGTGATATTGACGATCTGAATCGGTTTCAGCGTCCCCTTCAAAGTAATGCTGTCGGTCAGGGGCTGGGGGGCAACCGTATAAACCCTGGACGCAGGCGCGCCTTGCTGGTTTCCCGTGAATGGTCCAGTCTTCCTGGCCGAAATACCCGTTTGCTTCCATGTGACAAGGCCGATGGACACAAAAAGAATAATGACAAAAACAGTGGCCGCTATACGAAGGAGTTGAACCTTCCGCAGGGCCGTATGGAGATTGGTGTTTGTCTCTTCCATCTCCATGTAGGATTTCTGGAGCGCCTGATGCTTTTCCTTCAGTTCTTCCGTAAGCCGCCGTTCCGATTCCTGGAGCCGCCCGACCTCGGTGATGTCATTGAAAACGACAATCACGGCTACATTTTTTTTGGTCCCCTCTTCAGCGGTGGAAAGGAATGATGTCGTTACTTCCAGAGTCAGAACCGCGTCTCCCTTGCGCCACTGGACGAGTTTATCGTGGATCGTATTGGCATCGTAAATGGCGTTGAGGATGGTCTGGTTAAACGCATCGTTTTCCTCCTGGATGAGGAATAGTTCTGCAAAAGGCCTCTGCAGGACGTCTGGCCCCCTTAGGCCTAGAATGGACTCCGCCGCCGTATTGAACGTCAGTATCTTCCCATCGAGGCCGATAGTCATGACGCCGTCGCTCATGCTTTCGAGAATGTTCCTGAATATGATGTCACTTGCCATATTTTTAATCTTTCTGGTTTGTCAAACCGGATGTTTTTGCCTTCTCAAATTGCGGAATCCGGTCGTCTTCTTTTTTAACATCGATTTTCCAGGTCGCCAGGGTGGTGCCCATGGTATCGTCCAAGGATGTTAGGGAATTCAGGTAAGTGGTCATCGCTGATAATTCACTTAACTGGGCCGTTTGCAAGTCCCGCTGAAAACTGACCAACTGGAAGTTCGTCGTCCTACCGGCTCCCAGCTTTTCCTGCTCTATTGTCAGCTTCTTCTCGGCAAGTTCCCGAGCCTGTCTTGCGCTAAGCAGTGAGCGATAGTTCGAATCCACGTTCCGTACAGCGTTCTGAATGTTTATCTCAATATCGAGCTTCAATTTTTCGAAAGCGAGGTTGGCCTTTTCCATGTCGGTCTTTGCCCCCAAATAGGCCCGCATATCCGATGTCATGTAAACTAACGGAATCTCCAGGGATAATCCAACATTCCAGTTTCTTTCCGGGCCGTTGCCGATCGCTCTTCGAAAAGCGGTATCATAGGTGTTATAGGTCGTCGCGGCAGCGCTATCCGTTGTCCCCGCTGTCAGATTGAGGCTCCAGAGGCGGTTAAACTTGTTTTTAGCAAGGTCCAATTTCCTGGCCTCGAGGTCCTGAATGGCCCGGAGATAATCCGTCCGGTATTGAAAGGCCAGGGAGACGGCTTCCTCAAGAGCGGGGGGGAAAACCAATTGCTGGTTTTCATCCACCGCCTCGAACGAGATCTTCTTGTCGATATACAGGGCCTGTACGAGGGCCAGGCGGGCGTCATCCAGGCCGTTTTTGGCGTTGATGACCGATGTTTCCTGGGAAGCGATATCTGCTTGCGCCTGGACGATTTCCGTACCAGCCAGGCGTCCGGAGGCAATCATCTCCTTATTGTATTCATAAAGCGATTTTGCCCGAACAAGACCCATCTCGGCAATGACAAGCTGCCTTTCAGCGGTTTTATAATTTCGGAATGCCGTAATGGCAGCTTTTATCGTTGAGGTAATTGTATCCTTCAAGGACAGAATGTTTTTCTCTTCAGTGATCCTTGCAATCCTGACGCTATAGGCGGCGTTATCCAGGCCGCCACCCTTGAGAAGCGGCTGCTTGAATGTGGCGCTCCAGTCGGATGAATAGTTGAAATTCTGTCCAGCACCAAGCCGATCGCTCTTATTGTTCCATGCAAAGGTAAACGTGCCACCCGTCGGCATAGCCAGAGTAGCCGATACGGTGCCATTATAATTCATGTCCTCAATTCGGTCTGCTGCGGAACCAGCCGTCGGCTGGACATAGGTGGACACCCGATTGGTCGCCAGAGTCAAAGCTGGGTCCGTGGGCAGATAGTATCTTCTTTCCGCCATCTGCAGATCGATCCTGTTGAGGTATCGATCCAGATAGGCGCTGCGAAGGGTGACATTATTCGTCAGGGCGATGAATACCGCATCCGCCACTGTCAGCTTCATGGCGGTGGTCTCCTTCGTCTTTACCGGGTCGTCACAGATACCCGGCAGAGGATCCATGGCAAGAAGGAGGGTGGAGAGAAAAGTGATAATGACGGGCAGGAAAACCTTCTTCATATTTTTTTTATCGGTCCTATCAAACAACATGATGCCTTTCTTGATAGGATAATCGACAGATTGTCATCCAAAATTGAAACCTCCGGAAAAAATCAGTTGAGGCCTGTTGCCTAGTAAACGACCACCGACCTTGTCGGTGGCTTTAAGTGGAAGGTTATCCTCTGCCTAAACTCGCCAACTATGTTGGCTCGCCAAAGGTGTGGGGCCTTCGCCCTCACACCCCCCCACTGACAATGTCAGTGGTTTTGGTAAACAATAAATATAGTTGTGATAGCCATAACCGTAAGTCCTGTAAACTTCTTCATTTGAAATCCTTCTTTATACAATAAAAATATATAATAGTACGTTTTTATAGAAAAAACAAATATTAAATCGGATTTTACGTTTCTTCTTTGAGGGCAGGATCAAAAAATGGTTCTGCCCTCTTTATGCATATTGCAATTGGTATCAGCAACGACGCCCTTCATGCGCTTCTGGACTATCTCAGGGTGAGACCAACGAACAAAGTGAAAAAGGTCTTCCTCGTAGAGAAAGGACCGCTCACCGGTCAGCCCATATCCATTCGCGGCATCCAGAAACGGATGGAGTATTATGCCAACAAAACGAAACTGAGAATCTCCTGTCATCATCTTCGCCATACGATGGCCACGCAGATGCTGAATGCAGACACCGATCTCTCTACGATCCAGGATCTCCTGGGGCACAACTCCATCAGAACCACGCAACGTTACTGCCAGATATCTAACCCGAAAGTACGAAGGGATTACTTCAAAGCCATGGAGGTCATCATGCAAAGAACGGTTGGCAATCCAAATAATCCTTGACGAGGTATGGAATTTATGAAAATGTAAACGCCAGCTAAAATATTAATATCAATAGAAAATACGGATTATGTTACGTATAGGTAGGTGACAGCAATAGCCGTAAATTTCTTTTGGGTTAAGCATTTCGGGTAGTACTCTGCTATAAAATCAAATCGTCCTCCCTTACTGACTACAATAAATAATGGATAACCGTTCAGTATAGTCAGTCAAGGCCCAGTTCAACAGATTATCAACTCAAAGTATGTATAAACCGGATTAACCTTTTAGATGTTGTACTGTTTGCGGCGGCGCCAGAGCGTGGCCTGGTCAATGCCGAGGATGTCGGCCGCTTCCTGAAGGGAGCGGGTGTCGGCCAGGACGCGCCGGATGTGTTCCTCTTCGATCCGGTCGAGGCGCAGGGGGTCTCCCAGACGGATCGACCGATCGGCGGCGCGCAGGTTCTCCGGCAGGTGGTGTACGTCGATCCTTTCCCCCCGGCAGAGAATGACGGCCCTTTCAATCACATTTCTCAGTTCGCGGATGTTCCCGGGCCAGATGTAATTCCTTAGGATATCGACCGCCTCCGCGGTGAACCCCGCCACAGTCCGGTGGCAACTCCGGCCGAAAAAGACGACGAGGCGCTCGGCCAGGGCGATCAGGTCCTCCGGCCGCTCCCGCAGCGGGGGAAGCGTGATCTGGATCACGTTGAGCCGGTAATAGAGATCCTCCCGGAACCGGCCCTCCCGAAGGGCCTTCTCCAGATCGACATTCGTCGCCGCGATGATCCGCACGTCGGCTCGGCGCGTCACGTAGTCGCCGAGGTGTTCGTACTCCTTGTCCTGGACGAACCGCAGTAGTTTCGGCTGAAGGGCGAGAGGGAGATCGCCGATCTCGTCCAGGAGCAGCGTGCCGCCTTCGCAAGCGCTGATGCGGCCGGGATTGTCGCGGACGGCGCCGGTGAAGGCCCCCTTGGCGTGGCCGAACAGCTCACTTTCCAGCAGTTCCGGCGACAGGGAAGGACAGGACAGGACGCTGAAGGGCCGGTTCGCCCGCGCGCTCCAGCCGTGGATGGCACGAGCCAGGATGCCTTTGCCCGTACCACTCTCTCCCCGCAGCAGGAGGGTGGCATCGGAGAGGGCCGCATCGCGGGCCAGGCTCACAGCACGCTTCACGTCGGGGTTGTCGCTGGTAAAGTCCGCTTCAAGGCGCGAGCGCCCCAGATCCTCGCGCAGGGAAACCACCTTCTGCTCCAGCGAGCGCATCTCAAAGGCCTTGTGGACGGCAAGTTTGATCTGGGCGGGTGTAAAGGGCTTCGGGATGTAGTCCGTCGCCCCCCGCTTGACGGCCTCGACGGCGGTGTCAATCGAGGCATAGGCTGTGATGACGATAATCCGAAGCCAGGGAGACGTATTCAGCAGCGAGGGGATGAGGTCGAGCCCGCTTGTGACGCCCAAACGCAGGTCGACGAACGCGACGTCGAAAGATCGGCGGGAGGCCTCGGCCAGGGCGTCCTCGGAATTGCCCACCGCCGTCACCCGGTGCCCTTCCGTTTCCAGGCAGACGGACAGCGTCTTGCGGATGTTGGCCTCGTCGTCGACAATCAGGATGGCAAGAGCAGAACCATTCGGTTGAATCATTTTGACCTTTCCCTATAAAACAGCCCTGCGGCGCTTCTTGTCTGCGACTGGCGGCAGGGCTTTGGCATAGATGATTCCAAACCTTGGACATCTGTAATTGGGACCAGATCCCTGGGCTGACTTTCAGAATCGCACGGTGGACAGGTGCAACCTCTATCGGGCATGGCGGGACATCCTCCGGGTGTCAAGACGAAGTCTGGTCCTTAATCGACCATGATTACGAAGACTGAAAAGATTGGGCGTGATTATGGATAAAATCCGGCCTTGATGTCAAGCGGCTATTTTGTCAGCGGCTATTCTGTCGCAGGATTTAACGAGGGCCGGGGAGATTCCCCGTTTCAGTTCCCTTCCGTCCGTTCCTTCCGTTTTTGGAGGAGAACCACGATCAGGATCGCCGCGCCGACGGTGATTGCGGAATCGGCCACATTGAAGGCCGGCCAGTGGTGGGTGCCGATGTAAACATCCAGAAAATCGACCACCTCGCCGAAGCGGACCCGGTCGATGAGGTTCCCCACGGCCCCGGCCAGGATGAGCGCGAGCGCCGACACCAGAGAGGGCGCCTCGATCCGGCTGACCCGGAGGTAGTGGAGAATGAGCAGGATCGCCGCCAGTGTCACCGCCAGGAAGAAGATGTACCGAAACAGCGGCGATGCGCCGGCCAGGAAGCCGAAGGCGGCGCCGGGATTTCGGATGTACGTGATATTGAAGAATCCCGTGATGACGACAAACGAATCATAGAGGCGCATCGTCGAGGTAATCCAGGCCTTCGTCGTCTGATCGAGAAGGATCACCAGAAGTGTGGCCGCCCCAAAAATGATGTTCCTCTTCCGCAAAATCCGCCTCACCAATCCTTGACGGCCTCGTAAAAAATCGGAAATCCACCACGAACGTCATACCGGCGAAAGCCGGTATCCAGAAATATCAGATGGTTACAAAAGCACTGGACCCCGGCGCCTTCCCCGGACAGCCCCGTACCTGATACGGGGTCCGGGGTTCGCCGGGGTGACGACTTTTTACGAGTTCATCAATCCTTGCTGCACGTC
Source organism: Deltaproteobacteria bacterium (assembly GCA_026388495.1). Lineage (GTDB taxonomy): Bacteria > Desulfobacterota > Syntrophia > Syntrophales > UBA2185 > JAPLJQ01. The sequence continues at coordinate 18,190 of JAPLJQ010000410.1, forward strand.
GCCCGCTTCCGGGCCGGTCCGCCGCAGGATCCGTTACAGATTCCCCAGACACCTCGCGCAAATCGTCGGGTGTTCGGCATTTACGCCCACCGTTCCGCTGTAGTTCCAGCAGCGGCCGCACTTTTCCCCCTTCGCCCGGCTTACACCGACCAGAAGCCCGGGAATCTCGGCACTGCGATAAGCCTCGCCGGTTCCCTGTTCATCAACGACGCACAAATCGGAGACGATCAGGAGCGCCCGCAGGTCTTCCCCATGCGCATCGAGCAGCGGCCGGAGTTTCTCCGGTGCGGCGATGGCCACGGCGGCATCCAAGGAGTGGCCCAGAACCTTGTTCTGCCGGGCCGTCTCGATCGCCTTCGCCACCTCGCCCTTGACGGCGATGAGCGTCTTCCATGTCTCGGCCAGCTCCGGCTGGACCAGCGCGCCGTTTACATCCGGAAATTGCATCAGGTGGACGCTTTCCGCCTTTCCGGGGCAGGCGGGCAGAGCCAGCCACACCTCCTCCGCCGTGAAGGTGAGGATCGGGGCCAGAAGCCGGACCATCGCCTCCAGGACCTCCTTCATCGCCGTCTGGGCCGACCGGCGCGCCTTCGATGCCGCCTTCGACGTGTAGAGGCGGTCCTTGAGGACGTCGAGGTAGAGGGCGGAGAGGTCCACCGTGCAGAAGTTGTAGAGGGTGTAATAGACCACATGGAACTGGTACTGCTCGTAGGCCTCCCGCACACGGCGGATCACCTCCTGGAGGCGATGGAGGATCCAGCGGTCCATCTCCGCCATCTCCGCATAAGGCACAGCGTCCGTTGCCGGATTGAAATCGTAAAGGTTCCCGAGGATGAAGCGGCTGGTGTTCCGGATCCGCCGATAGGCCTCGACGAGGCGCTTCAGAATCTCTTCGGAAATCCGGATGTCCTCGGTGTAGTCCTCGGCGGCCACCCAGAGACGGAGGATCTCGGCCCCGTACCGGTCGATGATCGTCTGGGAGTCGATCACGTTCCCCACGGACTTGGACATCTTCTTCCCTTCGCCGTCCACGACGAAACCGTGGGTCAGCACGTTCCGGTAGGGCGCCCGCCCCCTCGTCCCCACGGATTCGAGGAGCGAAGAGTGAAACCAGCCCCGGTGCTGATCATTCCCCTCGAGGGACATGTCCGCCGGGGAGCTGAGATCCGGCCGGTGTTCGAGGACGGCGGCGTGGCTCACACCGGAATCGAACCAGACGTCGA
>JAPLJQ010000377.1 GCA_026388495.1 Deltaproteobacteria bacterium
ATTTTTGCAGGGATACAGTTCGCGGTAGAGATGATCGGCCTCCAGATGGGATTCTCCATTGTCAACGTTATTGACCCGGTGTCCAGTGCGCAGGTATCCATCATGGCGGAATTTCAATATCTGATCGCCATGCTTGTATATCTTGCCATTGACGCGCACCACACATTCATATTTGCCATCGTCGACAGCTACCGCATCGTTGCCCCGTTCGGATATCATTTTTCCGGGCCGTTAATACAGGCCATGATAATCTTTGCAAAGGGATTATTCATAACGGCGATAAAAGTCAGCGCACCGGTCATGGCCGTCCTGCTTTTCACCAATGTGGCATTAGGTGTGATTGCCCGGACTGTTCCGCAAATGAATGTCTTTATCGTGGGCTTTCCCCTGCAGATTGCTGCGGGGCTTACGATAATGGGTTTAACGATACCGGTTTTCGTACATCTGGTGCAAAGAGCACTGAACAGCCTGAACACGGAGGTTCATACCTTACTGCGGTTGATGTAGGGACAGTGTAAATTTTTTAACGCTCGTGTCATAAAACAGACGGGTCGTCTCATGGCTGAAGGAAATAAAGACGAGGAAAAAACAGAACAGGCAACTCCCAAAAGAAGGGAGGAAGCCCGCGAGAAGGGGCAGGTTGCAAAAAGCAGGGAACTGGCGTCGGTTGTCGTCCTCGGTGCATGTCTCGTCTATTTCTACTTCGGCGCCGCTTCCATGACCAACCAGGTGATGGACCTGATGAAGATGTATTTCCAACAAGCCGGTACAATTTCCATTAATATCGATAACATCCAATCTTTGCTCCTTGATGTCGTTTTTAAGATATTTTTTATTTTAATCCCCTTTCTTCTGGTTGCCCTCATTTCCGGCTTTGTTATCAATATCCTTCAGGTCGGCTTCGTCTTTTCATCGGAGGCGGTCACCCCCAAATTTTCCAAAATTGACCCGATCAAGGGTTTCCAGAGACTCTTTTCAATGCAATCCTTCGTGGAATTCATTAAGAATATCCTGAAAATGGCTATTGTGGGAACTGTCGCTTACATCACGGTAAGGGGCGAATCGGAGATGATCCTCCCTCTGATGAATTTCAGCGTCCACGATATCTTCATTTATATCGGCAGGATATCCTTCAAAATCCTTTATACGACCTGCTGGGTTCTTGTCGTTCTGGCCGTTCTTGATTACGCCTACCAGAAATGGGAACACGAAAAAAGCATCAAGATGTCCAGGCAGGAAGTCAAGGAAGAGAACAAGCAAATGGATGGGGATCCTCTCATCAAAAGTCGTATTAAGCGGCTGCAGAGAGAAATGGCCAGAAAAAGGATGATGGCGGCTGTGCCCAAAGCCGACGTTGTGATCACCAACCCCACGCATCTTGCCGTCGCGATCCGTTATGAGCCTGGAAGCATGAACGCACCCCTTGTTGTCGCCAAAGGCGCCGATTTCCTGGCTGAAAAAATCAAGGAACTCGCCGGAAATAACGGCGTGCCCGTCTTGGAAAACAAAGCAGTGGCACAGGTATTGTATAGGATGGTAGGTGTGGATCAGACCATCCCCGAAAACCTGTACAAGGCGATCGCGGAGATTCTGGCTTATGTTTACTCATTAAAGCAAAAGAGGATTTTCCCCTAAATGGCCGATGCAATAGCCGTAAAAAGAAGTTACCTTTCCGAAATGACAAAAAACAGCAGCGCCATGCTGGCCATGGGTGTCATCGGCATCCTGCTCGTCATGATGGTTCCCCTGCCCACCATTATCCTGGACATTCTCCTTTCTTTCAGCATCACCATATCCATTATCATTTTACTGATGTCCATGTATGTATTGAAACCACTCGATTTTTCAGTCTTTCCTTCAATCCTGCTGATTGTGACCCTCCTGCGGCTCTCTCTCAACGTGGCTTCAACCCGTCTGATTTTGCTGCATGGCAATGAAGGCACAGGCGCGGCCGGACAGGTCATCAAGGCATTCGGCACCTTTGTGGTTGGTGGCAACTATGTCGTCGGTATTATTGTTTTTTCCGTTCTGGTCCTGATCAATTTTGTCGTGATCACCAAAGGGGCAACGAGAATCGCTGAAGTGGCAGCGCGTTTTACCTTAGACGCCATGCCCGGAAAGCAGATGAGCATCGACGCTGATTTGAATACGGGTCTGATATCCGATACGGAAGCGCGGAGACGACGCCGGGAAATCGAAAACGAGGCAAATTTTTACGGTGCCATGGACGGCGCCAGTAAATTCGTGCGGGGCGATGCCATCGCCGGTATTATCATCGTTCTGGTCAATATTATCGGCGGTCTGATTGTCGGTGTTCTGCAGAAGGGAATGCCCATCGTGGATGCCGCCAGGACTTACACCCTCCTGACCGTTGGAGACGGGCTTGTCACACAGGTGCCTGCCCTGATTGTTTCGACGGCCGCCGGCATGCTGGTGACGCGAACGACGGCATCGGCAGAACTCGGTGAAGAGCTGAAAAAACAGCTTTTTACACAGCCGAAAACGATTGCCCTCTCAGCGATTATGCTTTTTTCTTTTGCCATGATCCCGGGTATGCCAAAGGTATCCTTTATCATCGTTGCCGCTTTCATGGCTTTTCTCTCTTACAGGCTTTTTCAATCAGAAGACAATGCGGCAGTGGAAAAAGAAGAGCCTCCGGCTCCCGTCGCGGATACATCTTCTGAACTCCTCGTCCCATTGGACACCCTTGGCCTTGAGGTCGGTTACGGCCTCATTTCTCTGGTGGATACATCCCAGGGTGGTGAGCTTCTCCACCGGATCAAGTCCCTTAGAAAACAACTGGCAAACGAAATGGGATTTATCATGCCTGCCGTTCATATCCGGGACAATCTCCAGCTTAAGCCGAATGAATATTCTTTTCTCATGAAAGGGATTGAGATTGCCCGCGGTGAATTGATTCCCGACCACAGCCTCGCCATTGTGCCCGAAGAAGCGGGGGGCAAAGTCACGGGCATTCCCACCCGGGAGCCGGCATTTGGGCTCCCTGCCGTCTGGATTCCGGAACGTGATGTTGAAAATGCCCAGGCGAAGGGGCTGGTCGTCGTCGATGCAGCAACGGTCATGACCACCCATATTACGGAAATCGTCAAATCTCATGTGGATGAGTTACTGGGTCGGCAGGAAGTTCAGGCGATCATCGACAGCCTTTCAACAAGCTACCCCAGGGTCGTCGAAGACCTAGTGCCTAAAGTCATACCCCTGGGAACGCTGCAAAAAGTGCTGCAGCGGCTGCTTAAGGAAAGAGTTTCCATACGGGATATGTTGATGATTATTGAAACGCTCGCTGATTATCTTCCCATGACAAAAAATATCGACATCTTAACAGGCTATGTCCGCCAATCCCTGGCCAGAACCATAACCCGGCAATACGAGGATCGGGATCATACCATTCATGTCATCATGGTTTCTCCCGAAATCGAGGAAATTATCAGCCGGTCCGTTCAGCATACGGAACATGAATCTTTCGTGTCTCCCGATCCGGGACTGGTCAGAAAATTTATCGAAAATACCCAAAAATTTGTGGGAACGTTTGCGTCGAGGGGTCTTCCCGCGATTGTTCTCTCATCTGCCAACACAAGAATCCATCTGAGAAAAATCATGGAACGATTCTTCCCGAACATTGTTGTCCTCGCCCATAATGAAATAACCGCAGATACCAATATCACATCCCTTGGAATGGTGGAGATCTGATATGCAAATTAAACGCTATGAAGTAACAAATATGCAGGATGCGATGGTCAGAATAAAGAAGGACCTCGGGCCGGATGCCATTATTATCTCGACAAAAAAAATGCCGGGCAGATCACCGTTGGTCGAGGTGGTGGCGGCTCGGGATGAAGGAACAGAGACGTCTGTTCCCGGAAATACCCCATATCACAAGAAAGAGCAACGACAGGATGATGTGCTGGACGGCTTAAGACGGGAAATCCACGAACTCAAATCATGCATCGACAACCTGACACAGAAGTGCATTCATCAGAGAGATTTTCTGGACCTGAGGGAAACCATGAATGTTCTGTTTGATAACATTTCTGCCGGAAATGCCGTTCACCTTCAGGAAATCTACACGAGATTGATTGCCAATGGTGTTTCCCGGGCAAGAGCGGTCAGGCTGATAGAAACCATTAAAAATGATTTCCCGCGCGAAGATACGGACACGTATGAAAAAGGAGCCCTCATCGCTGAAAAACTGATTGCCCGATCTCTTGTCAGTGACGACAAGAAAGGACGACGCATCAAGGCTTTCATCGGACCGGCGGGTGTCGGCAAAACAACGACTCTGGCAAAACTTGCCGCCTACTACAGCCTTGAGAAAAAAATAAAAGTCGGACTGATTACAACCGACACATACAGGATCGCAGCTTCCGAGCAACTGAAGGTTTACGCAAAAATCATGGGACTTCCCCTTGACATTGCTTCTGAAAAAGATTCTTTTGTGCGCTCGGTGGCTAACTTTGCACAAAAAGATATGATTCTCGTGGACACACCGGGCCGAAGTTACAAAGATGACGAATGTCTCAGGACGCTGAAAAAAATCCTGGACCCAAGTGTGGAAACCCTACTATTGATCAGTCCCGTGTCAAACAATAACTACCTTCGCCAGACAGCGGATCGTTTCAGCTCATTCAACTATGACCGTATCATCCTTACAAAAGTCGATGAATGCAGTCACTTCGGATCCATGTACGACGTGCTGGATGAAATTGGAAAACCCGTATCCTATATGACGACGGGACAGAATGTCCCGAAAGATATTGAAAAAGCAAGTCCGGAAAGGATTGCAAAACTGATCTTGCAGAACCGATTTAATTAAGGGGTTAACGTGGACCAAGCGGCTATACTCAGGCAAATCACCGAGAAAAAGAAAGCGACGACAAGCGCCAGGGCAAGGGGGAAAGTCACCGGTTTAAAACATAAAATTTGTGTTATCTCCGTAACGAGCGGAAAGGGGGGGGTCGGGAAAACAAATATCGTCGCCAACCTCGCCTATATACTTTCCGGAATGAAAAAAAAGACCCTCATTCTTGACGCCGATTGCGGCCTGGCGAACATCGATCTTATTTTAGGCCTGACACCGGAGTACAACCTGTATCACGTCCTGAAGGGGGAAAAAACTCTCAAAGAAACCATCATCAACGGCCCCGGCGGAATAAAAATTCTTCCCTCCTCATCGGGTATTCAGGAAATGTCGAGTCTTACCATGGGGCAGAAAATGGTTCTTCGTGATGAATTGAATGCCCTTCAGTCGCGCCCCGATGTCATGCTGATAGACACCAGCGCCGGCATTACGGAGAATGTCATGTATTTCAACATGGTCGCCGGAGAAACCATTGTGGTGGTCACCCCGGAACCGACCTCTCTGACAGACGCCTATGCCCTGATCAAGGTCCTTTATCAGCGACATGCCAAAAAGAGATTCATGCTCCTTGTAAATATGGTGAAAACACAGAATGAAGCGAAGGAGGTTTTTTTTAGAATGGCCCAGGCAACCAATCACTTCCTGAACCTGGCGATTGAACATCTGGGCTACGTTTTCTATGATGAGAATCTTATACGGGCCGTCAAACAACAGAAGCTTCTGGCAGAGCTATGTCCCGGGTCGCCGTCCATGAAGTGCCTCCGGGAGGTGGCTGAAAAACTATGTCAACCGGCACAGGAACAGGAAAATAACGAAATCATAAGCTTTTTCAATTAGAATTGCGACTTTTCGAGAGTGCATCAAAATCGTGGATAAGAGTAAGCGGGATAAACTGATCATGAAATATGCCCCTCTCGTCAAGAATATCGTCGGGAGAATGGCATTTAAGCTGCCGATTGACGCTGCAGATCATGAGGACCTCATCAACGTCGGCATCATGGGATTGATGGAAGCCCTTGATAAATTCGACCAAAACAGGAATGTTCAGTTTGAAACATACGCACGCTTCCGGATTCGAGGCGCTATTTTAGACGAACTGCGCTCAAGGGACTGGGTCCCCAGATCAATTCGACATAAGGACAGCAAACTTGAAAAGGCATTGGATTCACTGAAAAAAATTTTGGGACGGCCGCCTGATGAACACGAGGTTGCCGCACACCTCGGAATAACGTTGGAGGCGTATTTCAAATTGCTTGACGATACCAAAAGCATCCCTATTGTCAGCCAGGAAGACTTGACTCCCGACTATATTTCATCACACAGTGTTTCGGATGTCATGGAGGCCGTTGACCGCGGAAATCCTTTGGATTTGATTGCCGGAGAAGAACTTAAAAACCATCTGAAGAAGGTGATTGACGACCTGCCCGTAAAGGAAAAAATGATCATCTCTCTTTATTATTATGACGAAATGACCATGAAAGAAATCGGTAGGATCCTTGACCTGACGGAGTCGCGGGTTTGTCAATTGCATACTCAGGCCGTTTTACGGCTGAGAAGCACCATGAAAAATGTATGGCATTAGAGACATGATGAACGATTGGAAAGCAATGGATGCAATAAAACTAAAGGATTTGAAAGTTTACACCGATAGTATAGATACTTCATAAATATTTTGTAAAGGTATCATCGTGGTCAGGGCCATTGACAGACAGGAAAGTATCCTGCAATCGAACATGACAGAGCGGATTCAGCAGGTCCAGCAGCAGCATTCTGACATGCAGCAGAGGTATTTCGACATTCAGCTCAGTCAGGAGCGAAGAAAGATGCTGCAAAAAGTTAAGGAATCCGAAGAAGCGGAACGCGCCCACCCGAAAGAAAAAGAGGGGAAAAAGCATCGGAAAGACCAACAGAAGAAAAACGAAACGCTCATGGCCAGCCTTCCGGAAGACACATCCGACAATCAGGATGAGCGCAGTCATATTGATATCAAGGTATAGAGGCAACCCATGGCCTCTCTGACCGTTTCACTTCAGTCGCCCATACCGGCCGCTTCCATACAGGAAACAGCTCAAGTCTTCAAAATAACACCCGCGACATCCCTTACCCTCGGAGAAAGGCTGGAGGTCCGTGTCCTCGGTTTCAATCGTGACCAAAAAATACTCCTGCAAATCAAGAATGACACTCTTTTGGCAGACAGCCGCTTGTCCTTTCAAGTCGGTGATAAAGTGACGGTCCGTGTCGATCAGCTTCATCCCGGTCTTGTTTTACGGATCATTAACGGCGCAGAAGATTCTTTAAAAGCCAATGAGTTTCTCAAATTATACCGATCCTATCCCGGCGCCCTGAAGGACCTGATCATATCACTAAAAGACGCCTTCAGCGGTGAATCCCTTAAGGCGTTCTCACAGTATATATCGGTAAAAGATATTCAAGCCGTCCATAAGGTGATGGAGCATATCATTATTTCTAAAGTCAATTCGGCAAACCCCTTATTTTTCAAGGACTACATTGTGTCTCTGGGTTTAATCCTTGAAAGAAAACTCATGAAAGCCCTGTCGGACCCTGTTTATCTTAATGATGAAAATAACGGTCAAACCCTGAAAGAAATTCTTCTCAAACTCTCTTCCAAGCTTCAGACGCTTCAGGCAACCCCTGATTTTACCGACCTCGAAATGCAACAGAAGATTAACAAACTGTCCAACTTTGCCGATCACGCCCTCGGGGTCATCGAATCTCTACAGGTCGTCAATGTATTGGCACAGGAACAGGACCATCTTTACGTCATCCAGCTCCCGTTCCAGTGTCCGGACGGAATCAGGATGCAGGATATTTTCATTGAAAAAGACCGGGAAAATCATTCACCCGGCAGAGGATCGCAGTATCGTCTTGTCCTTTTTCTTGACATGGACGCATTGGGTGAAGTTGCCGTCGATGCGGGTATCAGAGACAGGAGCCTTCGATGTACGATAAAATGCCGGCATCAGAATATTTGTGATTTTATCTCTTCCCTCCTGCCCGAACTTGAGGAAAAACTGTCCGCCATCGGATATGACGCCATCAACATACAATGTGTTTTGGAAAGGAATCTCCCTGAGTGGAAACAGGACTTCCTTAATGACCACAAACTCTTCTGCATGAACACGATCAATGTATGCATATGAAAAACCCGGAGACAATCATAGCCGCCGCCTTAAAGTATGACACAGAGAAAGACGCCGCACCCAGGGTCGTTGCAAGAGGAAGGGGCGCCGTTGCAGAAAAAATCATTGAGCTGGCAAAAAACAATCATATACCTCTCAGAAGCGATCCCGGCCTCGTACAGATTTTAAGCAAACTGGACATCGATGAACAGATACCCATCGAACTGTATAAGGCCGTTGCCGAAGTCCTTGCTTTTGTCTATTCCGCCAATAACCGATACAGGGAGACGTCTTCCCTATCGTAACGGCAAAAATTTCCGGCCTGTCATTAAATGATTCCTTCACCGTACAATTTTTTAAACCCAACATGCCTGAATGACTTGAATAAAGCCCCATGGCATATGAATTGCAAATAAAATCGTAAAAAGTCTTGGAGAGTACGATGAGTTACGACATTCCCACAGTTGCCGCTGCGATGGATCAGAAAATTGTACAGCTTGACAACATGACCAACAATCTGGCCAATGCCGGAACACCCGGTTTCAAGACCCAGCACCTCCATGTTTTGAAAACCATTGAAGAAGGGTACAAAGCAAATGAAGTCTCCGCATCTGTAACCGGGATGTATGTGGATTTCTCCCAGGGAATCTCCCAGAAAACGGGCAATCCCCTCGACCTGCATCTTCAGGGCGACGGGTTTTTTGTCGTGCAAACCAAGGAGGGACAGGCTTTCACCAGGAAAGGAGACTTCGCCATCAATAAGTCAAACCAAATCGTGACGCAGACTGGCGATCCCGTTATCGGCGACGGAGGGCCGATTACCCTGGGAAACGGCAAAGTTCATATCAGCCAGGACGGCTCCGTCTATGTAGATGAAAGCCAGGTCGGTAAGATTAAGATCGTTGATTTTACAAACAGAAAAACCCTGAGCCAGACCGGGGGCGGTTTGTACCGTGATCCCGGTGCAGCGGGCATGAAAAAAGTAGAGCAACCTCTCATCATGTCGGGCTTTATCGAATTGTCCAACGTGAACATCGTTAAAGAAATGGCAGAGATGATCGACATTCACCGATCATTCGAAGCCTATCAGAAGATCATCCAGACACTGACCGAACAGGACAAACTGACAACCGGCCGCGTAGGCCGCGTAGCCTAAAAGGAGGCAATCATGATCAGGTCGCTATTTACCGCCGCAACAGGAATGACGGCGCAACAGATGGAACAGGATGTTATCGCCAACAATCTGGCCAATTTGAATACTTCGGGTTTCAAAAAGTCACGGGCCAATTTTCAGGATCTCATGTACCAGATTTTTTCAAAAGCGGGCGCCACCTCATCTACGGGTGTTCAGCTCCCGGCAGGCATCGAGATCGGCATGGGCGTCAAACCTGTTTCGACCCAGAAGATTTTCACCCAGGGCGATTTCCAGTCGACGGGAAACGCCTTCGACTGGTCAATCGAAGGGGACGGATTCTTTCAGATCGACGACGGCAAAGGCGGCACAGCCTACACCCGCGCCGGCAACTTCAAGATCAATAAAGACGGCGCCATCTGCAACTCCGAGGGAATGCTGCTGACGCCGACCATTAGTGTGCCCCAGGGCACCGTGGTCGTCACGGTGGACAAGTCCGGTCAGATTACCGCGACGGACAGCAAGGGAACCATTACCACGATCGGGCAGCTTCAGATCGCAACGTTCATCAACCCTGTGGGTCTCTCCAGCATCGGCCGCAATCTCTACAACAAGACGGATGCTTCCGGTGACGCAAGCGTAGGGACCCCGAATGTTGACGGCAAGGGGGCGATCACACAGTATTTTCTGGAGATGTCCAATGTCAACGTCATCGAAGAGATGGTCAAGATGATCACCGGACAGAGGGCCTACGAGATCAACTCCAAGGCTATTCAGACGGCCGACACCATGCTTTCGATCATTAACGGTCTGAAGAGGTAACCCGTGAAACGCGCCCACTTTCTCACAAGTGTCATTATTTCCCTGATTTTTTCCGCGACATCTTCCTTTGCATTCGATACCAGGCCTCCTCAGATTCAGGATGCCGTCCGGAACTATATAGAGGCCAACATGCCATGGCCACTGGGGACGGCACGGGTGAGCTTTCTGTCCATGGAGACGGAAACCGTTCCACAGGGCAAATATGTCACCATGCGGGTGGACCCTCCCGGTAATGAGGATTTTATCGGAGACATGGTATTTATTGTCAGGATATTCAGGGGGGGGAACTTCTTCAGAACGGAAACGGTCAGAACGAGGATCGAGGTCCTCCATGATATGGTGATTGCGACAAGGACGCTGACGTCCGGAACCGTTCTGAAGGACAGGGATATCAAAACCGTCCGTAAATGGGTCCACAGGATTCAACCGCAGACCCTTTCTTCCCCGGACATGGCAAGGGGAAGGCGGATGACTGGCCAGGCCAGGCCGGGCATGGAAATTACCGCTAATATGCTGAAAGACGTGCCGCTGGTTCAGAGGGGTAAAATCGTGAAGATTATCTTCGACAGCGGGCTGATGCGGATCGTTACAGTCGGCATGCCGGAAGAAGACGGCATGGCCGGAGCCATCATCCGGGTCAGAAACGTCACGTCGAACAAAATCATCTACGCCAGGATCCTTGGGGATTCCCTGGTCGGTATCGACATTTAAGGAGGAATCATGTGCCGGAGGCTGACCATCTTTATTGCGTGCGCTTGCATTCTTTGTAGCTTCTCTGCCTGCGCGACCCGTCCGGACAGCGTACGTCCCGAGGCGAACCTGCAGCCGGTTCCGGTCGTTAAACCCAGTTACTCTCCTGGATCGCTCTGGCCTGGTGAAAATTCCCGGAACTCGCTTTTCGCCGATAACAAAGCCCGTTACGTGAACGATATCGTCACGATCATCGTCGATGAATCATCGAGCGGGCAGAACAAGGCCAGCACCAATTCAAGCCGGGACACCAAAACCAACGCAGGGATCAGCGCACTGCTCGGCATTGACACCTCCATCCTTAACGCCAATCCAAGCATGGGTCCCTCCATCTCCGTGGGTGGTACGACTGCAAACTCCCTCAAGGGGACAGGCGATACGTCCCGGGGCGGAACGCTGCAGGCCCGGATCACAGCCAAGGTGGTTCGGGTGCTCGACAACGGCAATCTCCTGCTTGAAGGAAGGCGTCAGATGACGCTCAATGAGGAGGACCAGTTCATCGTTATCACCGGCATCGTCAGGCCGGAAGATATCACGGCAGACAACCTGGTCTCATCCTCACAGATCGCGGATGCGCGTATTGTTTATACGGGTAATGGCGTCCTGCACGACAAGCAGCGTCCGGGCTGGCTGACACGTATTTTAGATTGGGGGTGGCCGTTCTGATGAAAAGATACCTGATTTTATCCGTCATTTTTCTGCTCGTCTCTTCCGTGGCTTATGCGGCGAGGATCAAGGATATCGCCGGCATCGGCGGGGTCCGCGAGAACCAGTTGATCGGCTACGGACTGGTGGTCGGGCTGATGGGTACGGGCGACGATGTGAAAAATGGCTTCACCAAGGAAACCATCGCCAACATGCTTAGCCGCCATGGCATGTCCATGAGGGGCAGGGACCCAAAGGCGAAAAATGTCGCCGCCGTGATGGTCACTGCCAAACTGCCGCCCTTTGCCAAAACCGGCACCCGAATAGACGTCACGGTTTCCTCCATGGGCGACGCGACAAGCCTCCAGGGTGGAACGCTGATGATGTCGCCGCTACGGGCTGCGGACGGTGAGGTTTATGCAGTGGCCCAGGGGGCTCTGGTACTGGGAGGCTTTTCCGCAGGCGGCGCCAATGCGAGCGTGACCAAGAACCAGACCAACGTAGCTATCATCGCAAATGGCGCGCTGGTGGAACGTGAAGTGAAATACACTGTCTTCGGACAGGAGAGAAAATTTACGATCAACCTCTTCCAGCCGGATTTCACCACGGCAAAGCGGCTGGCCGATGCCGTCACAGGTAAATTTCAGGGCACGGAAGCTAAAGCTGTCGATTCATCCACGGTCCTGGTCAATCTGGGCTCCTCTTTTGCGGGCAACATCGTGGAAAGGATCTCCGACCTGGAAAACATAGATGTGTCGGTGGACAATGTCGCGGTTGTCGTCATGAACGAAAAGACGGGCACGGTCGTCATGGGTGAGAACGTGCGGATTTCCACTGTCGCCATTGCGCACGGCAACCTCAGCATTCAGATCAAAGAAGATGTGAAAGTTTCGCAGCCTCTGCCGTTCTCGCCAAAACCCCCCGACGGCAGCAAGCAGACAAGGAACAAGAAAGACGGTACCATCGTCGCACCGGGCGGCCAGACGGTTGTCACCAAAGATACCTCCGTTACTGCCACGGAAGAAAAGAAGCAACTGATGGTTGTCCCCCGCGGCGTCACTATCCAGGATGTGGTCATGGCTCTGAACGCAATCGGTGTCACACCGCGTGACCTGATCACGATCATCCAGACCATCAAAGCGGCAGGCGCGCTTCAGGCGGATCTCCGGATTATCTGATATTATGGATAAAATAACTCCGAATATGTCAGCGGATCCAAAACCCGGAAAAACATCACCAGGGGGGAAAACGACGGATCCGGCGCGAGAAACAAAACTGAAAAAGGCCTGCGCCGATTTCGAATCCATGCTGGTTTATCAGCTTCTTAAAACAATGAGGCAGACCATACCAAAGAGTGGAGTTTTGAGCGGTTCCGATGGTAAAGATACCTATGAAATGATGTTTGATCAAAAGGTAGCGGACGAGGTGGCGAGAAAGGGACAGGGATTGGGGCTGCAAAAAATGCTTTACAATCAGATTTCAAAACAATATTTAAAGAAAGATTAAAGTTTTAAGCGGCAAATGCCGATAATTGTAGTAAATCATCATGATCCGTGGGGAACCACAAAGACATGAGAATGGCTACTCTCTCACTTATGCCCTGAAATTTTCATTCCCGCCCCCGACAAGTACTCTCGAGGGCAGACTCCTGCGGGAATCCATTAAAGGGCTGGATTCCGGATCACGTCCGGAATGACATTTCGTACTAAGGCAAAGCCGGGAAGGTGTTTTATGATTTCCAAGATAAATGATACTTCTACACAAGTGATCCAGCAGTACCAGAAGAATGAACTCACCAAAAATGAGTCTGACAAGCCCATTGGCGCCGCACAAGCGGTAACAGAGACGGTCGATCTTTCCACCAGTGCTAAGGACATCCAGAAGATCAAGCAGATTGTCGATCAAACTCCCGATATTCGCGAAGAAAAAGTTCTGGAACTGAAGCGTCAGATCGACAGCGGCAACTACACGGTAAATTCGGAGAAAATCGCCGAAAAAATGGTGGGTGAATCCCTGATTGACATTATCGCATAGGGACATCTTTTTGTAAAATATGCATGTATTAATGTCACTTCGAACGAAGTGAGAAATCTTAGTGAGGATTGTCCACAAAACGCCATGAACAAAGATCTCGATTTTCTGTATAACTCGCTGTTATTATCCATGGGGCAGGAGTATGAACATTCTCGGGAACTCCTGAAAACCATTGAGGAAGAAGCACATGTTCTAAAAAAGTGCGTCTTGGCGGATATCCTCGATTTCAACACAAGAAAAGAAAGGGTGCTCCTTTCTTTAAATATGGCGCAAGAAATGCGGATGGGTGAGATAAAGAAAATCATTTCTCACCTCAATCTCGATGAACCTGTATCCATGACACAACTCGTCGCATACGCACAAAACCATACCCGGCAGAATCTGATTGATTATCAGGAAAAATTTGCCGGACTGATCACCCGGATTGAAAAAATCAATGAAAACAACAAAGAACTGATTAGCTTCTCCCTGTCCCATATAACAAATACACTTAATTATATCAATATCTTGACATCTTCAAACCCCCACTACGACCGGTACGGTCAAATTAAGGCCGGATATTTGCAAGGCAAGGTGATATCAAGGGAGAGTTAGTAAACTCACTCCCGATTATGGAGGTATCAGCAATGTCGATCACCAGCCTTTTATTCACAGTCAGGGATTCCCTGCTTGCTAACCAGATGGCTATCGACATCACCGGCGCCAACGTCGCCAATGTGAACACACCCGGCTACACGCGGCAGCGGACGAACATGGAATCCCTCAGCAATGTGGACGTCAAAAATGCCTCTGCCCAGATCGGCGTCAGTGTCAACCGGATCGAGCGAATCTATGACCGCTACATCGAATCGCAGGTCGTCGAGCAACGGCAGAAAAGCGGCTACAGTGACACCATGCTGCAGGGACTGCAGAGCATCTCGCCCATCCTCGACGACACACAGGGCGGAGGGATCAGCGACCAGCTGAACAAATTCTGGTCTGCCTGGGAAAACCTGTCCAGCAACCCGGCCGGAAAAGTGGAAAAAAGCGCCCTGCTTACCATCGCCGAAGATCTTACCGGAACACTTGCTTCCTACAAGCGTGACCTCGACACCATCAGTACGGATATGAACCGCAACATCGCCGACGTCGTCTCGCAGATAAACGGTAAAGCCGACGAGATCAGCGACCTGAACGAAAAGATCATCACCACGGGGGGCGGTGACAATGGAAACAAGAACGACCTCATGGACAAACGTTCCGAGGCACTGAGGGAACTGGCTGCCCTGGTCGACATCAACCAGATTGAAAATCCCGACGGCACCATCAATGTGTACCTGTCAAACGGGGATTCGTTAGTACGGGACCAAAGCAGCCAGCACTTGAGCGTTCAACTTGTAAACGCCCAAAGCAACGTCTACTCCGCCAGCACACCAGATGAGCCGATCAACAGCGCCCTGACCAAAGGCAAGCTCGGCGCCTATATTGAACTTCAAACAGTGGTCGTTCCAGAATACGTTGATTCTATTAACAGTTTCACAATCGCCTTCTCGGACCGCGTGAACGCACTTCACAGCAGCGGATTCGATGCCTACAAAAACACCGGCGTCAACTTCTTTACAATCACGGACGAGGACAACGCAGCCGGCACCATCGGGGTCAACAGCGCCATCGCCTCCGATATCGGCAGAATCGCCTGCTCCCTGACCGTCTCGGGAGACGGTGACAACGCGAGCAAGATCGCTTCTGTCCAGTACGAACTGCTCATGGACGACAATACATCGACACTCAATGGTTTCCTCGCCTCCATGGTTGGACAAATCGGGCTTCAGGTGGCCACCGCCAAAACGGACAATGACCACCAGAGCGTACTCATGAACCACCTGAGCAACCAGCGGGAGGCCGTTTCCGGTGTTTCCATCGACGAAGAGATGATCATGCTGATAAAGTACCAGATGGGCTACACCACTGCGGGCAAGCTTTGCCAGACGGTGGACGAGATGCTGGATACCCTGATGGGCCTTGTAAAGTAAGGGGAAAGACTATGCGAATTACCGACAATATGCGATTCGACACAACAATCAACAACCTTTTCAGCACGCAGTCCCAGTATAACGACCTCCTGGAAAAGATTGCGAGTCAGAAAAAGGTCAACCGCGCCTCGGACGATCCGGTCGCAGCCACCAGGATCATCGATATCCGGCAGGGCAAAGCCGCAAACGAACAGTACCAGAAAAACATGGATTCCTGCGATTCCTGGATTTCTGCAACGGAATCCAAACTCTCAAGCGCATACGACCTGCTCGTCAACGCGCAGGAGATTGCCGTGGGGCAGGCCACAGCGACGTCTAATGCCGTGACGCGGCAGATTGCGGCACAGAATGTCCAGTCCCTGATCGATGAGATGAGCAGCCTGGCCAATGCAAAGACAGGCAACCGCTACCTGTTTTCCGGATCCAGAAACGATGGCGAACCCTTCTCAGCCGTCCTGTCGGCCGCCACGATCGAGCAAGCCCAGGAAGCCGTGGGCAATACATTTGCGGGAGACGTTGTGTCATCCGGAACCTATGCGGGCACTGTCAATAAAACCTATGCGGTCAAAATCACGACGGACGGCATTCTGGCCGATGCCGAATATCAGTTCTCGACGGACGGTGGCCGTACATGGAACGGAATCAACCTGCCCATTGCTGGAGGCTCTGTCAACCTCGGCGACGGCGTAACACTGACCTTCGACGATGCAGCCGGCACGAAGGCGTTTGGCGAAAACGATATTTTTTACGTGAACGCCATTGCCGCCGGTTACTACCGCGGCGACAGCGAGAACCTGTCCATGACAATCAACCGGAGAACAAACCTGACCTATAATATCAGTGGTGCGGAAGCCTTCACCTTGGCAGGCAGCAACGGCATCGACATCTTCAAGACGCTCAACGACCTGAAGGACGCCCTGAACAGCAACAACGTTCAGGGTATTTCCGGCCAGTTGGACAACCTGAAGAACGCACAGAACCAGGTCACCATGAACCAGTCCCGATGCGGGACGAAAGCAAACCATCTCGAGGTGGTGAAAAACAGCATAGCAGACTTCGACAAGAATCTGAGCGATCTGCTCTCCGTAGTGCAGGATGCAGACCTCGCGGACCTTGCGACCAGACTGTCCATGAAAGAAATCGCCTTGAAGGCGTCCTACGCCATGGCCTCAAAGATCGGTAACACCACGATCCTTGACTTTATTAAATAATATTGATTCACTTCGTTCGCACTGACAAAACGGGCATATCTCTATGTGTCCGTTTATCCGGCGAAAGAAAGGCAGAAACATGCTGATCCTGACACGGAAGTTGGGGGAATCCATCGCCATCGGCGATGACATTAGGATAACCTTTTTAGATATTAAAGGGAAACAACTGCGGATAGGAATTGAGGCTCCAAAGAATGTCTCCGTTCATCGTGGCGAGATATACAGGCTGATTCAGGAACAGAACCTTCAGGCCGCTGCTTCCGATATGAAGGTATCAGAAATCTGGGGACAAATAAAGAATAATACCGAGTGATGAGTGCTGCGCGGAAACCGGCATACAGAACAGTAGGAGGAGAAACTATGAAAATAAATACATCGCGTTTTGGAGAGATTGAAATACGGGAATCGGAATTGATTGTGATGAAAGGTTCCATTCTCGGTTTTGAAAATCTAAACCGGTTTGTACTGCTGATCAACGATGCAAAAACGCCCCTCTGGTGGATGCAGTGCGTCGACACTCCTTCCGTTGCCTTTGTCGTCGTCAATCCCCGCATCATAAAGCCCGACTATGACCCGGTTGTTCTTGAAGGTCATCGGGAATTTCTGGATATCAAAAACAGTGATGATATGGCACTGCTGTCCATAGTCACCGTACGCTCCCATCCGTTCCGGGTAACAGCAAATCTCAGAGCCCCCATTCTGATCAATGCCGCGAAAAGAATGGCCAATCAGATTGTTCTTGAAGATCCCGATTATCCGATTCAGTATGACGTCCTTGATCATAAGGCTGATTTTGACCGGGGCTTATCCGACGAACCGGGAGGCCCGGGCGGATTGGACAAGCTTTCTTTTACCACCGCAGCGATATAGTCTGAAAGGGGTAAGGAAGAAGTCGTTAAATCTGCCGATTGAAGATGATTCCTGCCAACTCAGTCATTTTGGCATACAGATTCTGGATTTCTTTTGCAGGAATTTCACGAATGACCTCGCCCGATTCCTTGTCAGTAACAACAACCGCTATTCTTTCACCGCGTTCGCCATAGGTGGAAAATTCCAGACTGACATTTATCCTGTCGATCTGGCCCTGCATTTCTTCAATCATTCTTTTCACCTGCTCCCTGCTGGCAGCAGCATCTCCTGCTGCCAGATTCTGCGGGGAAAGATTCTGCCTTGGTGCGGCTGCAGCGACCGGAGCACCGGTCATTGCGCCGCTAATGCCCACAGCGGTGGTGTTCATTTTTTTCACCCCCTTTCATTTGCTTCTCCCTTTAATCATCTTATCGGCATTTTCCACATAAACTTGAATTTTATAAGGCGTTCCTTTCAATTCCTTAAAATTACTCAGTGTCTGTGTAACAGACCACTCCTTTATTTTTATATGAACATAAGATAAGTGGATTATGTCTGTATACTTAGAAACTTCGGTATCCGCTGCCGATGAGCGGCATATCCCTGGAGTGCTTCCTCATTTCTGTTAATGATCGCCATTTCTTTTCTCAATGCCTCATATCTACCCGCTGCAATCACTTCACATTCCCGGTTTGTGGAATCAATTTGTCTCAGCCTCTCATGCAGCTCTTCCGCTATTTTAACCATTTCCCCGGTCGTTGCCGTATTTGCGTCAAAAGCGTCTGCCTGCCGATACCGGTCAATCCAATGATCCAGATGATCGATTAGCCCGATCAGTTCTTCGCGGCGTTTGATGAGATCTGTCACGGCTTGCGCCTCATCATCTTCAAATGCCTTTTTCAGGTTCAAGGTGGCGGTCAGGAAATCATTGCATGCCTGTAATTTCTGTGTCAGTACAGTAACTACTTCGTCATTATGCTTTTTCACTATCTTCACCCTTACCTATCCAGGCCGGTCATCGTATCGCCATGAATATTAGGCTATCTGCATCTTTAGCAGTTTTCCGCTCTTTATGCGTTCCATGCCTGGGCCGACATGGTCTGTCTGGCGACGCCATAAGGAGATATGCCGGACTGCTGGGGTTTTGCATCGTCCGTTCGCTGGGGTGGTGTTGAGATGGCCTTCCAGGCCGATTCAAGCTCTTCCAGCATTCGAATCACATCGTCAAAGGTCTTGAGATCCTTTTTCAGGTCTGCTTCCGTCAATGCCTGGGTCATGTACATATACAAAGCCCGCAGGTTTACCGCTATATGGCCCCCCTTCGGCATGTCCAGGGAAGCATTCAATTCATTGATGAAATCGATCGCTTTCTGCAAGGCCTTTCCCTTGGTTCCATAATCCTTGGCAGCATAGGCGTCTCTGGCCAGTTTGAGGCTGCTGACAGCCCCCTCATAACACATGATCACCAGCTTTGCCGGATTAGCCGTCGTGATATTGGATTGCTGATATATGTTTACGACCTTCTGATACATGAATGTTTACCTCCCCTTTCTGAAATTACGTGTTATTTCCAACCGTTCTCAGCCGCAGTGAGCTGGCCCGTGAGCCAGTTGCTCTGGCTTTGGACCTTCTGTATGGCCAGCTCCATCTGCACAAAACGGTTGGTCAGCTGCTCCTTCTTGCGGGCCAGTTGCGCTTCCATTTCATCGATCTGTTTATCATACCTGCTCATACTGCTCTGAATCGATTGCTGCTTGTAGGAAACATAGCCGTCGATGGAATCGGTAATATGAAACAGGGCGCGATCATAAAGCTCTGCAACCCCTAAGGTTAGTTTCATCGTCCCCACATCGCCCGTTGTCGATCCGGTGTATGTAACGACCAGGCCATCAATATTCGCGGCCCCGCTGTTTCCGGTCAGGACCTGGCCGACGCCTGTCGCCGCTTCGCCATTGATCGTTCCGGCCACATCAACCCCATTGTTGACCACCTGATCTCCCCCGGTCCACAAGAGATTGTTCAGTTGGTGGATGGTGAAACTGTGCCCCGCACCATAAGTGCTACTGGAAAGGATCAAGTGACTCCCCGAATCGGCTGCAGCACTGATATCCAGACCGGCTGTAGCCAGCTCACTGTTCACGGCATTGACGATCTGGGTCATGGTCAGGCCGCTGGCCAGGTTGACCGTTGCGACCTTGCTTCCCTCGGTGATGGTCAACGTTTCAGCACCGCTGAGGCTGGTGTTATTCGAAGCTGCGGATGTGCTCTTTGTTGCCGCCGTATCGATATGAACCGTATAGTCACCCCGCTTCGTATTTTTACCATGTGCGATGTACGACAGGTCGCCCACACTGGCTTCGCCGTCTGCCGAGAAGAGTTTCTTTACATCGTTGAAGTTGGTAGTCAGGTAGCCGCTTAGCTTTTCTTCGTCCACCGAGAGCTGTCCATACCGATCCACGCTGACACCCACCAGCCCCAGGGTCGAATAATCGGATGATACTCCCCAGACGCTCTGAGTCAAAATCGATGTCAGATCGGATTTGACGGAAGAAAGCGTTCCGTCCCCGAACAGGATCCCGCCTGTCGTCTTTTTCGTTGCGTCGTATGTGTTCTGGGTGCTGATATAGGATGAAATGCTGTTGTAACTCGTCACAAAGGTATTGATCTTCGCCATGATGGCGTCGATGTCCTGGCTGATGTTAAGTGTTACCGTCGTTCCCGTATCCGCTTTGAGAAGGTCAAGGGTTACACCCGTCAGGATATCGTCAATCGTATTGGAAGACCGCGTCACCGTTACGCCATCCAGCATTACGGATACATCCGCGCCGGCCACAAGCTGCCGTTTCCTGACCGAAACGGCGCAGCCGAGGTCGCCATTTGCATCGAACAATAAGGTATTGTCATCCGTTCCACCGCTGTTTTTTACACCGGTCTTCAGGGCGAGCGGACTCGCTCCGGGTGTGTTGTCAGTGACGATGAGTTTTCCATTGCTCGTGATAGACGCAGTCACATCGCCGAACAGAGACTGGATCTTGGTAAGAAGATCGCCGACCGTCGTTGCATTAGACAGGACCAGCGAATCGTTCAGAACGGCCATTCCATTTGTATCCGTGCCTTCGAGGTGAATATAGTCCGTATTCAGGTACCCGGTATAGCCGTCGATATCCTTGATCAGCGTATCCGCCGTGATGGCCGCTCCGCCGGAGGTATTGGCAATATCTCCGGTCACTCCGTACACATCCGACACGCCTCCTTTGATGAATCCCAGTGTCTCCAAGATATTGTTCTTGTCCGTATAGGTGTTGGCGGAACCGGATACCATCAAACGGTAATAGGTCTGGCTATCTTCAGTTTCACTGGTAATGGACACTGTCAGGCCGGCAGCGGCAAATTTTGTTTGCAGGGAGCTGAGCGTGTCCGTATTGAGATCGATGGCGCCGCCGGCTTGGCCATTAATAACAAGATCCCCGACGCCGGATATCTGGGCGTCCGTCAGTCCGAGCAGCGACTTGATGGAAGTGGAGGTGCTGGTGAAGCGATCCGTCCGATCCCCGCCGGCCAGATGATTCTTGGCTGTGCGTCCGGTGTCGAGTAACCCGAATTGCTTGATGAGGTCCGTTGAACCGCCATTGGACAGGCTGATGCCGGAAGCCCCCGTGTCGTCGCTGGTAAGGACCAGGCGGTAGTCGCTTGCTCCATAGCTTATAATGCTTGCCGTAACTCCTGTAGCCGCTGTTCCGGAATTGGCATTGTTTATCTTGGTCCCTACGCTGGACAGGGTATCCGTTGCGGTGATGGTGATCACTTTGCCGTTAATCAGGATATCCCCGGCGTAACCTGCGCCAAGGGCGCTGGTTACGCTCGTAAAAGCAGTAGAGGACAGCTTCTGGGCTGCAGCCAGATTGTTGACCTTGAGGCTATATGATCCGGCAGATGCCGTTGATGAAGTTGTGGCCGTCAGCAGGTCGGACGCCTTGACGGTGGCGCTGTCGGTCGTCATTGCAGCCTTGAACACGCCGAACGCTTCCGGATCTTTCAGGTTACCCGCTGCGGTCTTTAAAGCCAAAAGTTTGGTGTTCAAAGACTGCCACTCGGTCAGTTTTGCCGCTTCGCTTGTCTTTTTTTCCGAAACTGTATCGACGCGCTGGTGATCGACGGCAATGAGCTGATCTATCATTGTCTGCCAGTCGAATCCGCTTGAAAGGCCGCTGATCAGGTTGGTGCTCATAGGTATTATGCTTCTCCTCTTTTTTGTTCGTAAAGACAAGCCTGATGCCTTTACAAATCATATCGGAAAATATTGCCGCATTCTTTAGAATTATTATTGAGTCTGCAAGGATTCTGCCAAAAAAAAGAACCCCGTCTCCGGAGAGGCGGGGTTCCTGGTGAAAGGGTTTAAAGTGAGGTTATTTGAACAACGACAGGACATTCTGGGGCGACATGTTGGCCTGTGCCAGCATGGACGTACCGGCCTGTACCAGAATCTGGTTCTTGGTGAAGGTTGTCATTTCCGCAGCCATATCCACGTCTCGGATCACTGATTCTGCGGCGGTGAAGTTCTCCAGCGTTACAGAGAGGTTGGTGGCTGCATAACTGAGGCGGTTCTGATAGGAACCGACACTACCGCGGGCTGTCGCAAGACTGCCAACGGCTGCATCAATCGCAGTCATTGCGGCCGAGGCGGATGCAGCAGAGGCGACTCCGATCGCGGCAGTTATGCCCAGTGAGGCCGCGCCGATATTAGCGAGAGAGACACTGATTTGTGAATCTGCGGCAGTACTTGTGTAGCCGATCTGGAAGGCTTTGCCAGTAAAAGCACCCGTGGTCAGCGCTGCGCCCGCATACTTGGTGGAAGTTGAAATCCGGTCAATTTCAGTCTTAAGAGTATCAAACTCAGCGTCAACCTTTGAAATATTAGTCCCCACATTGGCAGAGGCGGCCTGGGTGGCCAGTTCCTTCATACGGGTGAGGATGTCGCCGACACTGCTCATGGCCCCATCGGCCGTCTGCAGAAGGGCGTTTGCTTCCGATATATTTCTCTGTGCGACCTTAACCGAGGCGATGTCTGCCCGGAAACCCTGAGAGATGGCGAGCCCTGCCGCGTCATCTTTGGCGGAGTTGATACGATAACCCGAAGACAGTCTCTCCAGCGATTTGCTCAGACCGGTATCAGATACATTCAGGTTCCTCTGTGCGTTCATTGCCGCGATATTGTTTTGAATTCTGAATCCCATTTTTAAATCCTCCTTGATTTTGTTTTATTCTGGCATCCTTGCCGATTTTGTTTGTTAGAGAGTTATTTCTTACCGGAGGTTTTTCAACCTGTTTCCCGGCTGCCCACGCCGCTTCTTTTCCACCTCCTCCCGTAATCATTTTGTTCGTTTGATACTCTTATCGGCAGGATGGAAAGGGAACTTTAATTTTTTTGTTATCCCATGTCGTGGTGTTGTGCACGAGGAATGCCTGACATAATGAACTGTAGGAGAGGCCACCTTGCAAGTATTGAGTTTGAGAAAGGCTTCATGGAAGGCGGATATAAAGAATGTCCATCTGGTTATGAGGAATAATGGCCCTTTTGTTCGGCATTTTGAAGAAGCCTGTTGAACTTGCCGCGGTCAAACATGGCAGGGGCAATCTGGATTGCAAGTTGGAGGGCAGGTTCAGCCAGATGCCACTGCTCACGGCAGCAAAATTCTTCGGCAATGTCATAGACAATCTGCCCCAGATCCTCTATTGAATTTAGGCAGCGATCCGCATTCATGTGAAGGAGAGATATGAGATTCTCTAAATGACCGATCATGTCCTCTATCTCATGTTTCATCCAGTCGAGCCTTGCCTGGTGAAAGTCCTTCGCAATTTTTTCATCTGTTGAAAGATTCTCGTCCTGGAGTTTTTGCAGGCAGTCATGGGCGACGTTATGGTTGTTTCCCTGAAGAAAAATCAGTCCGATTTTTAAATACAGGTTGTTTCTGAGTTGCAGGATATCGGGGACTATGTTCTCACGAATACCTGCCTCATAGGCTATGGCCAACCATTGCAAGAACTTTTCATTCAGTTGATGTTTCAGATAAAAACGGCAAATGATTTCCGCCCATTCCATTCGCTTGCCGGAATCTTCGAAGGCTTTCATGAAAAATTCTTCAGCCTTTTCCATGTCTTTTTCAACAAAATGGATGCCGGCCAGGCAGTTGAAAATTTCATGCCTTTTGGCAAAGCTGTTACAATAATAACCTCCTATTAATGACGGATTCTTTACAAACGCTTCATGGATCTGGAGGTAGCGTTCCGATATGGTCCGGCATCGGTCAAAAGACTTTCGGTCCCAATATATGGAAGCAAGGATGTGACAGGCGTCCAGGTGCATGGGGAAGTAATCAAGGGCTTCTATACAGATGCATTCTGCATCGTCTAATTTTCCCAATGCATAGTATGCCTGCGCAACCGTTAAGAATGTCGTTACGATAAAATCATTTCTCAATTTCTTCTGCTGCATGACTTCAAGACACATTTCTCCATACTCAACAGCTTTGACAGGTTCTCGATGCATGGAATAGGAGACAGACAATTGATAGAGAGTGTAGGCGTCTTCAGGGTTTGTCTTCAACGCTTCTTTCAGAAGCGTTGTCGTCCGAATATGTTTCGCCTCCATCTTCTCTGGAGATAGGTCGTAACCGTAATGTTTGATCCTTATAGTACTGAAGGTGCCCCTTCCTCTGATCTGCAACTGATTGTGCACCTTCTGGGTAAAGCGCATTCCCATATTGTTGCGAAAAAGCCGGATCAGGTTAAAGACGCCCTTGACGCTTCCATACTTTGTGATATCGTGAAACTGACAATCATAATAATCCACCTTATTATCCCTGACCGCATGCCTTACCTTCTGACCGTCTTCTGCAAACAGCTCTTCGTCAGCATCCATTTGAAAGATCCAGTCGCCGGTGGCATAGGAAAGTGACTGATTACGGTGCTTGCTGAAGTCGTTTTCCCAGGGATGATGGTAGATATTCGCACCATAACGTTCAGCAATCGCGACGGTTTTATCCGTTGAACCCGTATCGACGATGATCATTTCGTCCACACAGTCCTTGACGCTGTCGAGACATCGGGCAAGACAGGCCTCCTCATTTTTAACGATCATGCAAAGAGATATTATTGGTGCTTTTTTAACATGCACCTTCCCGCCACTTTTGCCTTTATGTGATTCTTTCTTCATAACACCTTTACTTAATGCCTTTCTTTTTTCTGCATGCGTTCTGATTCTATCGCCTTTGCATAAATCTGATGGGTGTACTGAATTGAAAAGCCCTGGATGTCCGCGAGCCGCGGTACGTTGTGGACCTTTACTGCCGAGATTCTCAGCGATGGCTCATCCGCTGCATGGTAATCCGTTGGTGCTTCCTGCTGGATTTCCCGGAATCCCACGCCTTGAAGCATCTCTGCCAAATCGTTAAAGGTGTAGCCAAACAGATGATAGTCCCCTAGATGTCTCTGGAGACCGAAGATGTTATTGATACGGAATCTTTTCCCCTCAACATACTCTCTGACCGTGGCATCAAAGTCCGGGCACTCTATAATCAATGCACCACCCTCTTCGAGAACACGATTCCATTCAAAAAGCGCCTCCAGGAAGTCATGACGGGGAAGATGTTCGATCATATGGTACGTTTCAATTCGTGAAACGGTGCCTGCAGCTAAGGGAAGCCGGCGACTGTCGCAAAGGAGATCGACCGCCGGAGAGGGAATCATATCGATATTTAAGAACCCTTTAAGACGTTGCTGGCCGCAACCCAAATGAAGGGCAAAGGGTTTGAGCGGAAGGATTTCCTTCCTGTCATCTTTTTCCAGATAACCTGTCCCAACCACAAAATTCCATTTCGAGATTTCCTGGACTTCTATACCGTCCGGTTCCCTCATTCCGCGTATGGAAAAACGGGGGAAGAAACCAAAGAGAAGGTTTCTGAAATCATCGACGCGCCAGGCAATCTTATGATCGGGATCGTTCAGGTGCATGATCGGGATGCCGATCACCACCCGCTTTCGCGCCACACGTTTGGCTTCCATAATCATGGGTACGGGATCGTTTGCATGCTCTATAATGTGGTCGAGTACAACTGTATCAAAAGATTGATCGGGTAAAGGAAGTTTCCCTGCATCTCCCTGGATAAATGTCATGTCAGCATGACTTTTGACCGCTTCCTGATACCCCCAATCGGTCAGCTCCAATCCGGTCAAATCAAGAGAGGGATTGTGCCTTTTCATAATGGCGGTCGAATCCCCATTGGCACATCCCACATCCAATGTTTTTCCTTCACACTGTTCTGCGGTAACTTCCTTCAGGCGTCTGATACGATCGGTGTCCAGCTTTCCCTTTACCGGTGCCCACACCGTCTCCATGTAATGATTTTTAGCCCTTTTTTCCAAATCTTCCTCATCTATGGCGACGATATGACCGATGATCTTTTTTGCAACATCTGTGAAGGTATAGGCTTTTACAGCGTCAATTCCCAGGTCGCGCATATGCTTCCTATAGGCCTGATCTTCAAATAGTCGATGAAGAATTCCGTCCAGTTCCGACGGTGTCGTATAGGTCAGCAGGGCTTCTCCAAAGATCTCTTCCGCACAGATGAGGGCATCGGAGATCACCACACCCCCTGATGCCATGACGTCCAAAATTCTGGGGTTGAGGAAACCTTCACGGCGCATGTCCTCATGATGATCGTTCAACACGACTCTTGACGACGCGTACAGTTCGGGAAGTTTATTGTTGTCAAAATAGATCCCCTTGATACAATGTTTTGGAAGGATTCCTTCCCAACCCTCGCCCCAGACATCGAGACGATCGATCCATTTTTCCCCTAGCGAAAGAAGATCATGAATGATTTTTCTCCCTTTTCCCTGCTTGCCATTGGCTACGAATACGATCTCATGCAAAAAGTGATCGATAACAGGTTGGGGTGTTTTGGCTGTGCCGCCGATTAAAAGATCGCCTTTCCTTCCCATATTATTGATTTTCCCAAGAAAAGCAGGAGAAAGGCAGAAGATGTGATCGTAAAAAGAAAGGGATTGGGCTGTGACCATATCCGGGTGGCTATGAATCCAGATGATATTATGGGTTGTCTCTTTTAATTCTCTGAGCGGGACGCCATGCAGATGGATCAAGACTTTCGGGTCTTTTGATGTCATGACAGC
>JAPLJQ010000552.1 GCA_026388495.1 Deltaproteobacteria bacterium
AGCATACAATGACCTGGAAGAAGAATATACTCTAGTTCGCGAGATGTTGTCAGCACGTTCAAATTCCGGTCTCACCCAAGAGGCGGTTGCGGAGTTGATGGGAACGACAAAAAGTGCTGTTTCGCGCTTGGAATCTGCTGGAAAGCATGCACCATCCCTGACAACCCTGAAAAAATATGCCCAAGCTGTCGGCTGTCATCTGAAAATCAAGTTCATACCCAAATCAGGTTCAGCGAAACATGAAACCGGAGGCGTAAAGCAACGTACCGGTTAGACCGCGAACAGCAGATTTGTTAATCTTCAGCGCTCTCCGCTTCATTATTTCATTAACCGCGCTCACTCGACTGCAAAAACAAGTGTTGATACAGGATCTCCGGAGCATTTTGTTGAATGCCGAATGGAACAATGGAACATACGAAGCTTGAACAGTTTTTTTTCCTCAAGAAAATAACGATTCCTAAGACGATCATGCCGTAGTCTTCACGGGAACGCTCCCTTTCGAATGATAATTCTTATCCAACTGAAAGCATGGAAAAATATCCATCTTTATGAAACATTGACTATTACCGATCCCTTCATTGTTAGATCCCTAAATAAAACGGCCATACCAAATTTATGGCTTGCAAAATCAAATTACTTATACTAAAATCTTACCAGTAAGAAAATAATTTAGGAGGATTTATAATGGCAACAATGGCAACCACAAAAATGTCCTCCAAGGGGCAAGTCGTTATACCTGAGGATATACGCAAACGACTCAATCTAAAGGTTGGCGCGCAATTTGTCGTTGTAGGAGAAAAAGATGTGATAATATTCAAATCCATTTCCCAACCATCCATGGAAGAATTTGACAAACTGATTGCTGAAGCCCGCAAGCAAGCAAAAAGGGCTGGATTGAAAAAATCCGACATCGATGCTGCGGTAACAAAGGTACGAGGTCGCAAGTGAAGGTTGTCGTCGATACGAATGTCTTCATTTCCGGAGTCTTTTTCAGTGGACCACCACGTCAAATTCTTAATGCTTGGCGTGACGGCAAAATTCAATGGGCAATTTCTCAAGAAATACTTAAAGAATACTGGAGAGTGGGAGAAGTAATTGCCGAGCAATTCCCTTCAATTGACTTGAAACAGATTTTTGATTTGGTAACTATTGAGGCAGAATTGTATCAGACTCAAGAGCTTCCCAAGCCCGTGTGCACTGACCCTGATGATGACAAATTTCTTGCCTGCGCTATAGCCAGTGGAAGCAGGATTATCGTTAGCGGTGATAAGCATCTGCTGAAGGTTTCGGGATACCAAGGCATAGAAATCCTCAAACCGCATGAATTTATCAAAAGACATTTACAGAAGAGCTGATAAACCACTCCAGCGGGTCGCCGTTAGCTGCCTGCTGATTTTCTCATTTATTCTCTAATTCAAATACAAAGCAACGGATCGGACTTCCTGAGAGCTTATTAAATCCGAATTGAAAGGTGCACATTCTTGACGGCCTATTTT
The DNA here is from genome assembly GCA_026388495.1 of Deltaproteobacteria bacterium. Lineage (GTDB taxonomy): Bacteria > Desulfobacterota > Syntrophia > Syntrophales > UBA2185 > JAPLJQ01. Next base: position 1,497 of record JAPLJQ010000552.1, read on the forward strand.
CCGTTAGCGTATAATGTGTCTGTCCTTCCTGCTACCAGCATTTGACAGGCCACCTTGTAAGGTGTATGTTTCATTGCAGAATCCTTAAAATATAGATCAGCTTCAAAATATTTTTCGAAGGTTTTATGCTGATCCGCATAAGATGCCTTGATAAACCATCATGGTATTATTGGTTCACAACACTTAAGGGGGTGGCCGATGGATGACGACGGAAACGAAAAAAAGATCCTGGCGGGAAAGGATAGTCATGAGGGCATAACTCGGAGGGGCTTTCTCAGCACGTTTAGCACCGGTGTGGCGGCGACCATCCTCATGATGCCGACGCTTTCATCTGCACTTTCCAGGGAAAAAACATGGGGTTCGCCCTTTCATCCCCCGGACGGCTCGTTCAGCACCGAGGATGCCTTTTTTGCCGAATTCGCGAAGACGTTCACCATCGATCCCCGTGACCGCTATTTCGCGGCGGCTCAAAAAGGATCCATGCCGGCGCCCATCATGAAACGCTATAAGGAGGGTCTCGATCAGGTCGCCCGTGACCCATTCCCGGTATACCTGGAGCCGTCAGCGGAAACAAGGAAGAAAATCGCCCGCTGCTACGGAGCAAACACGGACGAGATCGCGATCGCCCGCAACACCACCGATGCGGTAGCCATGATCTTGAGCGGCATAGACTGGAAATCGGGAGAGGAGCTCCTGACATCGACCATGGAATATCCCAATTGCGTTGCTACGATGCTTCGAGTTGCGACACGGTTCGGAATCACCATCCGCGAGTTCGGTGTGCCGATGCGCCCGTCCGCTACCGCCGAAGAGGTCATAGAATCGGCACGCCGCCAGATCAGGCCGGGCAAGACGAAAGTCCTCTTCTTTTCCGCTATCACCCAGTCCAACGGCCAGATGATCCCTCCCCGCAGGATGGCCAAACTGGCCCAGCAGTACGGCTTGGTCACCATCGTTGACGGCGCTCACTACGGTGGGATGTTCGACCCGAAGCTCAATGACATCGGCATAGACTTCTGGGGCATTTCGGGTCACAAGTGGCAGTGTGGCCCCGGCGGCACCGGCATCCTTTATGTCCGCAACGGTCACCATTCGGCAAATCCTGCCCCCTTGCCTCGGTTCCATCTCATACGGAGTGGGCAACTGGACGCCCCCCTCGACGGCTTGCGTCCGGCGGGTTTCGACATAGGGAATGCCCTCAGCATTTATGGTTTTCCTGAATCGGCGGACTGGCGGGCGCTCGGGGAAGTCTGCGAGTTGTGGGACGTGATCGGCCGAGAGCGTATTCAAAATTACATCCTTGCCCTGGCCGAGTACTTGCGCCAACGCCTCGTTGCCCGGTTCGGCGACGGCTGCATGCTCCAGCCCACGAAAGACCCCGAACTGAAATCAGGCATCGTGGCCTTCACACCCTTTGCCGATCCGTCCCAACGTCGGGACTACAAGCTGGCAGAGACCTTTCAGGAACGAATGTTCAAGGAGCATCTCTTTCACGTGGGCATGGGGGGACTCGACAGCCGTGGTCTTACCCGGGCCCCTTCTCCGGAAGCGGCTACCTTCTTCAGCGGTTGCATCCCCAACCGGCACTCTGTGACCAATGCACCGGAACCGAGCGACATTCCCTTTCGTGCAAGCACTGGTGTTTGGCTTACCCGGCGCGATATAGATGTGTTCGTCGATGCCTGTGAGGAGACTGCGAAGAAACTCGGGGCGAGGTGAGGACGCATATTCAAGCACCCGTATCCAGTAGGATAATAGTCAAGTCAATTCCATTTTCTTGTCATATCAAAGACTGAAAATGATATTATACACTTTCTGATAGCTCATATAGGTTAAGGACTTGCAGGTGCACAAGAGTTCTGCTTTATTGATATTTGATCAAGATCAACCTTACTTACAACAAATACAAAGCGATAAAGAAAAAATCATCTCATTTTGCTGAATTGCGATTGAAACATGCGTATTTTGATGGTCACGGATTTCAGCTTTCTTGATTTATCATTTCTCCATAGTTCTTAACATATCTTGTCCACCTGAGATATAGTTCAAGGGAACCCCAAAGACCTCACAAAGCAAAGAATATGGAGGTGGACCATGACAATGCAAGAAGCAATCAGGCTTTTCAATAATTATCTCCAGTCAAACCATAAACAAAGGACCATTGACAGTTACGTTCATCTGCTTGGCAGGTTTGAAAAAATTTATGACCAAAGAGACTTGGATTCCGTTGGTCACGATGAAATCTACACCTTTCTGGAAACGCTAACACAGGATCTTGCCAAATCAACTCGAAGGCTGCGATATGCCCAGTTGAAATCCTTTTACAATTTCATCATCGACCGTTGTTCACTGAACATGAAAAATCCATGTAATACTTCACTGCTTAGGAAATCCTATCGAACGCCAAAGCATGTCTTGCGCAAGATGCTCGAACGGGAAACGGTGGATGAAATGATCAACAATACGAAAAGGGTGAGAGACCGCTTAATAGTGGAACTTCAGGCGAGATGTGGATTGAGAATCGGTGAATTGCTGAAGATAAAGGTGTCGGATGTGTCGGACAGAACCATTACCCTGCGGGAACCAAAATCCGGTAAAGAATCAGAACTGGCCTATATGCCGGAGAATGTGTCGAAAAAGCTGACGGAATACATCAAGGATAATGCCCTTAAATCTGATGACCGCCCCTTTCCCATAAGCTATTCAACAGCAAGGGCTCTTGTAAGGCGACTGGGAGAGAAGGTGAATGTCCGTATTTCGCCGCATGATCTCCGGAGATACTCGGCAACCTATGCCAGCAGAAACGGTGTGCCATTGGAAGTCGTATCGAAAGTTATCTTGAGGCACCAGGATTTGAAAACCACCCAGGTCTATCTCGGCAAGATAAACGACACCGAGGCAATCCGATGGATGGACATCCTGCATGGGAAATAGAATTGTCCAAACGCTACTATTAAAAAGAGGTCTTTGAGGTTCACAATAAGTGTTATGATGCACCGGAATAAAATATTTCTACAAGATTTGTGTTGACAAATAATACAAAATAATTATGGTGTAATTATGATTAGCTTTTCATGGGACGACAGGAAAAATGAGGCCAATAAGAAAAACATGGGGTTTCATTCGATGAAGCCAAAACAGTGTTTTATGATGAAAACGCGATCAGATATTTTGATCCCGACCATTCAGATGATGAAGACAGGTTTCTGATGGTGGGTGTGAGCCAAAAGCTCAGAATCCTTATCGTATGTCATTGTTTCATGGAAGAAGATTCGGTCATAAGGATTATTACAGCCAGAAAAGCCACTAGGGGAGAAGAAGACAATTATTGGAGAGAAAGGACATGAGAAAAGAGTACGATTTCAGTAAAATGAAAGGACAGAAGAATCCTTATGTAAAGGAATTAAAGGCGCAGGTCACTATCCGCCTCGATAAGGAAACCGTTGAGTACTTCAAAGGATTGGCTAGAAAAACGGGCATGTCGTATCAGAATCTTATCAACTTATATCTGCGGGAATGTGTCGAGACGAAAAAAGAACCCATATTACAATGGTCTCACCCCACATAATTGATTTCACGAAAAAAGACCACGCCGATAGATCAATAAAGTACAACAAATACTTATCTACACATAGGCTGAACATGCCAGGTTATTGAATGCCATTAGATATGTGCACATGCCAATCTTATCGATAAACATCAGTTGACTCAACTCAATAAAGTATAAAATTGAAAAAAGTCTTGCGCTATTCGCGAATCGCGAATATAATCTCGCCATGATTCTTAAACCCCAAGATATATTCATTCTTCTAAAACTTGTCTCTCTCGGAAAAGCCAAGTGGTCTTATGCATTCCTGGCCCGTGATTTGTACATGAGCACGTCCGAGGTGCATGCAGGAATGAAGCGTGCGGTTGCAGCACATTTAATGGGCTCGCAGAAAGGGCGCCTTCTAAAAAAATCTTTTGAAGAATTTCTTATTCACGGTATCAAATATGCTTTTCCACCAGATCATGGTCGCCTTACCCGAGGTATTCCTACCTCATATGCAGCGCCTCCCCTCAAAGACATGATTTCTCAACCGACGGAACCTCCTCCCGTATGGCCTGATCCGGAAGGCACTGTCCGCGGATATGAATTCTCGCCCCTTTATAAGTCTGTTCCGAAGGCTGCTTTAAAAGATAGAAAACTTTACGAATTATTGGCCTTGGTTGATGCAATCCGCGACGGAAGAACTCGTGAAAGAGAAATCGCCATCACAGAACTCAAAGCACGCTTGGAATCATCATGACCAATACCAGAGATGTGAATATCCAAATGATCACTACTGTGGCCAAGCGACTTGGTAATCTTAGGGAGAAAGTAGTTTTCGTCGGTGGTTGTGCCACGGGATTATTCATTACGGACCCTGCGATGCCGGAAGTCCGGGTAACAAAGGATGTGGATGTCATTATTGATATTGCTACAAGGATGGAATACTACAGGCTTGAGGCAGATCTTCGGAGCAAGGGTTTTAGAAATGATATGACTGAAGATGCGCCATCATGTCGCTGGCTGGTCAACGCTATTAAAGTAGATATCATGCCTACTCAAGAGGATATTCTCGGATTCTCCAACCGTTGGTATCTGCCTGCAATTGAGACTGCAAATTGTGTGAAGATCGAAAAAGAACTTGCAATTAAACTTGTTACTCCC